>CAZFWE010000008.1:0-7834 GCA_964522685.1 uncultured bacterium
GGTGGTAGAGAAAACTTGTCAACTAAAAGTTGTGTGTAACACTATGCTCTAAGAGAGCTGCAGACACAACACCAAAGGTGACAGCCTCGCAAGCCCCTTAGGGCAATCATACCAAAACGACGCAAAAGGAATTGAAAGGCAGGTTTTCATGGCACAAGAAGATTGTTTCCACCTGGGTGTAAAGGCTCTGATTCACAATGAAAGTGGCCAATTACTCTTATTGCAACTAAACCCTAACAAATCTAGGAACACCAGAGAAGCCCGTTGGGATATCCCAGGCGGACGTATCCAGAAAGAGGAACACTTAGAAACCACTCTTAAAAGGGAAGTTCTCGAAGAAACAGGCATAGCAACTCTTCTTGATGTACGCCCTTTTATGATGGTTTTAACAAACATCCGTATTGTTGCGCTAACTGGTGCTGATGTAGGGCTCATTTTTGCAACCTACCTCTGCACAATTCCCAAAAATAGCAACATTCGACTAAGTGATGAACACATCCAATTTCAATGGACGAACCTAAACAAAACGCTTGAATTGCTCTCACATTATCCAAAAGAGCTACTAGAAAAATTGTCGACTCTACAAGAAGTACTCCTATGAAACAGAGGATTCAGTGCTAGAAGAGCTGTTAGCAAAGTCTGAAAGTAAGACGCTTGAATTCAAAGAGAATGCCCATGCCCTTTCCAAAATCATCCAAACCGTCATCGCTTTTGCTAACACCGCTGGTGGCACGCTCGTGATTGGCATCCAAGACAAGACCAAAAACGTCATTGGAATTGAAAACATTTTACAAGACGAAGAGCGCATTGCAAACGCTATCGCCAATTGACCATCTAGACATCAAGAGCCCTCTTCCCGTCGCCATCGAAGAAGCTCTCGTTTTCATTCGACGCAACACTTCTATGAAGGATGTCATCCAAGGCATGCGAAGAGAAGACATTCCCCAGTATCCACATGAAGCCGTGCGTGAGGCTATCATCAATGCTGTCCTACATTCTGATTATTCGACAATGCGCTCCTGTATCCAAGTTGCGATCTTTGATGATCGTATGGAGATCACCAACCCTGGTCCCCTCCCCCTAGGCTTAAGCTTAGAAACTGCTCTTTCAGGTGTTTCTCAACTCCGTAACCGTGTCTTGGGAAGAATTTGCGGGATGTTTGTCTTGCAGCAGGAGGCTCTTCACCTAAATTTGAAGAACTCGATCTCTTTTTTAGAGTAAAGAATAACAATCAACTTAACCATCTAACAATTAGCTAGATAGTGATTTTTTAAACGAGCAAAAGTTGCAAATCCTAAAAACGCATTGCCCTAAATGAAGTAATGGCGTAACATTACACCTATAAACAAAAGAGAGTATTAGTAAGAATGCGTGACGAAGAGGGGTGGAACATGTTTTTAGACTTGTGTTTAGAGACAAAAAAATCCTCGCGTTTGGAGGAACTCCTCAGCTTGTTTTTAACAATAGAAGAAAAAGAACATTTATCTTCTCGCATGCGGATCATTAAGGCTCTTTTGAGTGAAAAGTTATCACAGCGAAAAATATCTGATGAAATGAAGGTCAGTATTTCTCAAATTACACGTGGATCTAATGCTTTAAAAATCATTAGTGATGATCTTTTAAATTTTTTAGAGAATTACGTGAGGAGGTATGAAAAAAATGAAAACCAATCAAGTTGATTGCAAAAAACCAACCCCGTTGGAGTTTTGTAACCACCGTTTCTTCGTATCCTCTATTAATCCTTCTTCTTGGTGGCGTTTCCGCGCCTAATTTTTTATTCCCCATTTTTTATTAGCTCTATCAGTTTTTAAAAAAACTGACCCTGCACGCACATACAACGTTCATTTTTAACGTTTTTATAAATACAAAAACAAAAAAAGTTAATTAAGATTATTATGACATCAAGCATTAGAAAATTGCATCAAAATAATTGTTTATTAGTAGCTACTGCTCTAGAAAACAATGGAGTCGAAAAAAATACACTTGAAGCAGCCAAAAAATTGAGGGGTGTAGTCGATCATCTACGTACTACAAAAATGCTATGTGATGCGGTTAATTTTCGCATTACTGCAGCAGCTCTTAGTTGCGGCTTTTACTTTAGAGCATCAAAACCACTTGCCGTAATCAGTGGGGCTGGTATCGCTGGGCTAGCGGCCTCCTTTGAGCTGCGCGCAAGAGGCTTTAACGTGGTTATTGTTGAAAAGCGAGGGCGTTTCTCTCGTTTCAATGTCATTAACCTAAACGTAGAAACACAAGCTTTTCTAAATAAATTTAACCTACTAGAAAAATTTGAAAAATTTGTTGCTGTAAGAATCAAAGAACATAAGTATGTACTTGTTGATAAAGCCAAGTCTACTGGACGGCTCGCACTTTCCGATGTAAGTGAATTGCGGCTAGACGAATCCGTATCATTTGAACCTGAAAATTTCAACAAACTTTTCGAGCAGGATGGAATCTATAGCGTGCCAATTGAGGTTTTACAAACTTTTCTTGCCGAAAACGCCTTAGAGGCTGGTGTCAACATATTTGGTAATGTAACAGTGAGAATTTTATCTCGCACACAGGCAGGCGGAGTATCGAAGGCACAGATCACATTCGATCGAACCTTACAGCCAGATTTGTTTTTTATAGCTGAAGGTGTACATTCAACGACTGCCCGCAAGCTTGGCATGAGAACCAAGAAAGTGACAAATGCATGCACTGGTGAAAACTGGATTTTTGGAAATATGACTTATTCTGGCCGAGAAACCTTTGTTGTTTCCCTCATCGATGCTTCTAAAAAAACCCTGCGGATAGCGAATGTGATTTTCAATGCTAAGAGCCAAGTAATCAATATCGCCGTGACTTCAGAAAGAGAAGTTCCCGAAGATATGATACGAGAACAGATACTCCGAACAGCGCATCAAGTTTTTGCTCAAAGGGTTTTTCCTCTGGAAGAAATGCATAGTGAATTATTAACCACAGTTCCCAAGCCAGTATGTGTTGCTAATCGGACCTCCTTTCCATTTTCGATGGGAAATGTTTTCTGTATAGGTGATTCAGCAGGGTCTAGTTCACCTCTTGCTGGACTTGGAGGAACTTTGGGGCTAACTCTTGTTCCACGGACCGTCAAACAACTTTTAAATGATTATGAGAGTCAATCCAGGGGTATACATAGAAACTTTAATGAGTTTTCTGAAGGCTATACCTCTAGATGGATTCAAAAATCAGAGGGTATTAAACGATTTTGTATGAGTATCTTCGATAAACAACAAAGTGCGAGCTAAGAGATAAGCAAAATGGAAATTAGCAAGGCAAAACGAAGCTTTTTTATTATCGCCTTAGGTGTCGCATTTGAGCACTTTGACATGATGCTTGTAAGCTTGTTGGCCAGTTCTATTGTTGTGGAATTTGTTGGCAGCACCAGCCCAGCGCTCAAATTGCTTTATGCTTATATAGGATACGCCATCGCTTTCTTATTTCGGCCTTTGGGGGCATTTTGCTTTGGTTGTATAGGTGATCTATATGGTCGTAAAATCGCCTTGATTAGTTCTATGGTTTTGATGTCAACAGCAACCCTGGCATTGGCTTTTATCCCAAGCGTACAAGTGCTGGGGTTAGCTGCAACACTTCTTTTTCTTTTTTGTCGTATTGCTCAAGGACTCGCCGTTGGTGGGGAATATGGGACTGCGATGACTTATGCTTACGAGCTTAACCCCAAGTTGCGCACGTTTTACGGAGCTTGTGTTGTTTCATCGACCCATCTAGGTGGAATATTTGCTAGCTTTCTTGCAGGTATGTACATAGAAAACTTTCGCATAACGTTTCTAATTGGAGGATTGGTCGGATTATGCCTTTTGCTATTTCGTTCTTTCATGAAGGAATATCATAAGGTAACTCCGAAGAAAATCTCCGAAATAGCAACGGAATCTGTAAAAAATAAAAGAGCTATCCTGCAAGCAGTGATTGTCGCATCAATGCTTGTCTTAATTTTTTATGGGTCTTTGATCTATCTCAATGAGCTTGTACATCAAGAATTGGGTATTCCCATGTCTCAAATATTCAAGGCCAATTCTCTATTACTTGGTCTTTGGATCATATTGCCACCCTGTTTTGGCTATATTGCAGATAAATTTACGTTCTCATATCGAAAAATGATGAGGTTTGGTGCCCTGGGCGTTTTCTTAAGTGCTCCCTTTTTAGGCTTAAGCGTAGTTCTTGCTTCCTATCCAGCTATTTTAATTACCCAAATTGTGATGCATCTTTTCCATATGGTCTTCTGTCTGTGCACCCCTCGTTTCTTTGGGGACCTTTTTGCAGATTCTGCACGTAACACTGCAGTATCAACGAGCTATTCTTTGGGTGCCTCCTTTACTGCAGCTTTAGCACCCATGATTTGTTACATGAGTACTAACTTGCTTCATACAAACTTCGCCATCTGTGTACCATTTATGTTGGTTGCACTGATGACAATCTTTATTCTAAAAAAGGAAATAGTCTATGCAAAAGGATGATTCGTTTGAACTCTACGATATTAAGGTTGAAGTCATTAATAATGGGATCAAACCCATGGTTTGCAACCATAAGGTTGGGGACTATTTTCTACTTTCAGGTGAAAACTTTTCACTGCCTAACGGCCAGAGCTTTCCTATCTATTGCCTTGCCGCCCTGATTCCCCTCATTACGGTAAAGCAAAGATTCACCGATCCTAATGACTGGATAAGTACAGATCACGAAATAGCGTGTCCAGATATTAATTGCGGAGGAGTGTTTAAAATATCAAGGATAGGAAAGAGGAAATTTTATCATCACCAAGTAACAAGAGCAAAGCAAGATCATGAATAAAGAAAATATTATTAGAGGCTGTTGGCAGCTTGCCTCTGGTCATTCTCAAGGAAATACAGACATAGAGCCTATCCTAGATGCTATCAAGTGTGGGTTTACTACTTTTGATTGTGCGGATATCTATCTCGGTGTCGAGGAGTTGCTAGGAAAGGCTGCACGAGCTGCCTCCCAACAAAAACTGCGTATTCATACTAAGTTTGTGCCTGATCTTAATCACCTCCAAGAGATTGACCGCAAATATGTTGAAAGCATTATCGATCGTAGCCTTAAGCGTTTACAGGTGGAATGCCTTGATCTCGTGCAATTTCATTGGTGGGATTGGGAGGTTAAAAAGTACCTATCCGCTATGGAATTTCTCTCCGAGCTAAAAGCTAAGGGTAAAATTGCTGAGATTGGTCTTACAAATGTGAATAGAAAACATCTAGGGGAAATTTGCGAGCATTTTAATATGGCTTCCCTACAAGTCCAGGTTTCCCTTTTTGATAGAAGAGTTGAACGAGGGGTAGCGCAATTTTGCCATAAAAAAAATATCAAGATATTTGCATATGGCTCTCTACTTGGAGGATTTGTCAACGAAAAATGGCTTAATAAGAAAGAACCTGAATTAAACCAATTAGCAAATCGTTCGCTGGTAAAGTACAAGCTTCTCATCGATTCAGCTTGCGGATGGGAAGAGTTTCAAAAGCGGCTCTCTATTTTAAGTAAATTAGCAACCAAATATCGTTGTGAAATGGCGAACATCGCAGTTGCAGCTTTACTGCAAGGTGGAAAAGCAGATGCTGTGATTATCGGGCTCAGTCCTCAAAATTTTGCTACACAAAACCGTAGTTTGGCAGAGCTTCCCTTATTAGAAGTGCAAGATTTGGAAGAAATCACTACATGGCCCTCCAATTTACATGGAGATATCTATGATGAAGAGAGGGATAAGCATGGGGCTCATGCTAAAATTATGAAATATAATCTCAATGCTCAATAGCCAATCAGAGTCCTTTTGACTATCCCTTGAGAATTTTCCGCATTTTTTCCGCAAGTGACTGGAGCGCGTGGAAACATTTTCCGAAGTTGTGGATGAGGGGTTAAAAGGAGCAAAAGATCGATGTCCTTATAAAAATATCGGCGAACGTTTGTCAAAAAATCTGAGGGCAAATGATCTCGACATTCGTCCATTCCTTGACCTTTGCATCATCTCTATTGGATCAAAAAGAGGCGGCGGAAGGGACTTCCGCCGCCCCGCGAATGGGAAAGAAACCCCTTCCCTGGGGGAGCGATTCTAGCTAGTTTTCACGCTAGAAGCGGTAACCAAGGCTATTGCGCCATCCAAGATATCCTACAGATCCTTGGCCTTTTAAACCAAAGAAAAATGGTTCCAGACGGAAATCCCAATGTTTATGATTGCCAAAGCGAAAAGTAAAGGGAACTGCTACATCCATACCAACGAGAGGAGAACCTAATTTTTTGTCTTTTTGGCAGACACATCCCCCCAAGAGCAGCTTTGCATTCACTCCAATGTTAAAGATGGAATCACATTCGTGAGTATATAAAAAACCCGCTCCTCCATACACCGTTCCCCAATTTTTAAACTGATAATCGATATTAAAAAAAGAACGTGTATGATTGGCTCCAGCACCCCCAAGCATAATAAATGGGGTGAAGTGATCTTTCCCGTTGTAGAAAGAATTATGTCCTAGTCTTAGTTCCACATCGACAAATTCCTTTTTATATTTTTTATTAAATACGGGAGATTGGAAGGCTTCTACACCAACATACATTCCATTTGGCTTAATTCTTTCATAACCAATATGAGCTGGTGTAAAGAGCATTACCCGATTGTTGTATTGGATAAATTTCGACACTTTCTCAATTTTTTCTTCTTTGAAAACTTTTTCAACAATGGTTTCGTCCGCACGTCCTATTGTTGCTAAACACAGAAAAAAAATTGTTAAATTAAAATATCCGGTTTTCATAAAAATCTCCTTTTTAATGCTAGGCCTTAATATTTAATACAAAGACCCGTTCAGTGATTATCGAGGTTACCTCCTCTACGACCTATTTCCAGGCGTAGTCTTGACCAACTCTCGATGGCCAACATCTTAGTAATATTCAGGATCATATTCCTCAGAGACTCTTTGGCCTCTTCTGAGACCAATATCTTGGTAGAATTCCTGAACATTTGTGACTGCTGTTGCATTTCCACCTCAGTGATTTTTTACGAGAAAAAGAAAGGGGATAACCCCCTTTCTTAGAACTTCTTATTTAGAATCTTTGTTTTGACCTTCATTTTTTGTTTTGGGTGCTAATTTTTTTCCTGCCTCTTCGGCGTTTTCTTCTAATTTTTCTTTCGAATCCGTCAAAGCATTTTTCACAGAATCTTCAACTTCTTCATACTTATCAGCTATTTGTCGTTGAATCTGCTTCCCTTTCTTTGTAGTAAAAAGCAATGCACTCAACGTAGCCAAGGTGCCTCCTAAGAGAACTCCCCAAAAAAAGTCTTTTTGTCTGTAATTCCTGTACATAACGTTCATCCTTTTTTGAATTTTTTCCACAGTGTTAGCCCTGTATCTACCCAATCGACGATATGATCCACCACTTCCTTCCCTTTGGGGATCTTTTCCTCAATGCTTTCCATAATATTGGTATTACGACCGAGATCGCAGTTCTCTAACATCTCTCCTACATCAACAATCGTTTTACCAATTTTTTTCAGAACAGGCGTTTTCCGATTCCGTGCTGCATGAATGCAGTAAAGGGCCCCTCCCCCCACTATTCCGCCAATTAACAGGCTTAAAACTAATTTGGTTGATTCATTATTTCCGTTTTTCATAGTTTTTTATAAACTCCCTCATTGTCTTAAATAGAAGCGTACTCGATACAATCCACTTTAAAATTTGCGGGATTGTTTCGTATTGAGATGTAGATTCATCCGAAGATAAAGCTCCATCCAGTTTTGAGCTTAAAAAGCTCAATGGCTTAAAGAGAAAATTTAAAGAATGGGACTTGTTATTGATATCAG
>CAZFWE010000008.1:7844-14250 GCA_964522685.1 uncultured bacterium
AAATTGTTTAACGTGCTAATCAACTGGCAGACTTCTTCAGAGACTGCATGCAAGTCGACTTGGACAAATCCATTGATAGTATTTAGTAGGTGAAGCGTTTCTTTAGAAAGAGATTGAATATCTGCCTGTAGAAGATGGATAAACCATCGGACTTGCAAAATGATCCTTAAAACGATAAAACCGAGCACAACAAATGCTGCGGTAAGAATAGCTAAGCAAATCTCTATAAACATAATTGTTTCTCCTTTAATTGATGAAATCAGTAGCCTATACCGTTATCCTCCGTTTTGTATCCGCACAAGTTGAGAGTTTGAACCCCTCTAATTTGTGAGCATTTTTGCCTTTTGCTTCTCCCCTCCTTGTTCAAATAATGGCAAGGATTGGTTAAGCTTGCTTAAAGTATGATCCTACCCCCTAAATAAAATCTAACAAAAATTTCTACTCGGATAGGTTCATTGCTAGAAGAGAGAAAAAGCTTGGTATTTTTAGACGAAAAGATGAGTATCGAATGGATTAAAAAGGCCTGAGACTGTGCTTCGATGCAGGCTAACATTGTTTTGAACTTTGCTACTCCCCATAATCTCAGAGATGGGCCAAGGAGAAAATTCCCTTCCCTCGGGAAAGGTTCTTCAAATACCAGGCCCTAAGAGCCTGATTTTTTCTAGAGGAGAGATGAAAAAAAGGAAAGGCTTCCATGGAAAAGAAATTGAAAAAATCTTATAAAGATTTTGAAAAATCCATTCTTCTGTTGCTAAAGAAAACAAAAAAGGAGCGACTTTCTGTGCACAGATTACTCACTGTGCTAGATGGGAAAGGACGGATCCTTTTACTCATTTTTCTTTCGCTCAGCTTTGGTCAAATTCCAGGCACTGCTATTTTCTTTGGGCCGCTTATTGGCTATTTGGGCTTGCGAATAGCAATAAACAGAAGTTTTATCTGGATGCCGAAACAGCTTCTTCATAAGAAAATCCCTTCTTACTTTCTTATCAAAGTCATTCACCAAAGTCTCTCCCTTTTAAAATATATGAAAAAATTATCACACCCCCGCTATGTTTGGATTACACAACGGCCTTCGATTCGAGTGATCAATGGGCTAATGATCTCTTTTGTTGGGCTTTCATTTGCCCTCTCGCCTCCCATTCCTTTGACGGGATTTATTGCATCCATCGCGATTTTTTCCATTTCGATCGGAATTTTGAATAATGATGGAATTTATATACTAGCCGGCTACTCTTGCGCGGTTTTTTATTTTTTTCTCACAGCCTTCTTGCTTAAATTTTGTTCTCTGAGCCAAATGATAGATTGGGTAAAACAAGCTGTAACCTATTTTTTTACTTCCAATTGATTGCTGCATTCGTAATAGGCTCTTTGAATCAAGAATCTCTAAAAAATAGTTCATATACTTTTGTCGATATTGCCCTACTTTTTCGATCGAAAAGCGGCCAAAATCATCCAAAAAAGCGATGAGATTTTTATTTTTAAATACCCTTTAAGATCGAAACTTCTTTTTGATCGCTAATAGATTGGGTTCAATCATTTTCCGTTTCCGTTTATCGATCCGATCGATGATCAAGACCCCGTTCAAGTGGTCATTTTCGTGCATTGTGACTCTGGCACGGAATTCATCGAGCTCTTCCTCAATCCACTCCCCTTTTAGATTCATATACCGCACATGCATTTTTTGGGGACGGATAACCTCAAGATGTAGCCCCGGCAAAGAGAGACATCCCTCGAGCATCGATACCCTCTCTTCTGAAGGGTTCGAAAGAGTTGGATTGATTATCACTTCAGGAGGCCCCAATATATACTCGCCGACTGAATCCATGGTTTCATCACGAATGATAAAAATTCTTAGCAATTGGCCAACTTGAGGACCCGCTAAACCGACCCCTTTTGAAGCAATCATCGTCTCGATCATGTCATTTGCCAGCCGCTCGATCTCGGGTGTGATTGCATCAATCAGCACAGCCTTTTTGCGTAAAACTGGATCGTCATACTTTCTAATCTCGAGCTTCGCCATCGGAGAAAAAATCCTTACTCGACTGCCTCGACCTCTTGGGCCATCGTCGTCATAGAAGACTCTTTTCTCCCCAGAGCTCCGCTCCACAGAGAGAGAATCAAGCAAACCACCAAAAAAATGCCGGACAGATACGCTGTGAATTTTTTCAGCACGTCCGCTGTCGACGTTCCAAATAGGGAGTCGCTATTGTCTCCTCCGAAGGAAGCACCTAATCCTAAGCTTTTCGCCTCTTGGATCAAAATCGAGAAGCAAAGGATCACACACATAAACAAAAACAAAAATAGACAGATAAAAAATAAAGTTGTCATCGCTCTTTCTTCGATTTACAATTTGATACAATTTTTGCCAACATTTGCGCATCTAACGAAGCGCCGCCGACTAATACACCATCAACATCTTTCTGAGAGGCCAGTTCGCCGACATTTTCCGATTTGACGCTTCCGCCATACAATATCCGAACAGCCCCTGCTTTCCGTTTACCAAAGAGGTCTCCTAAAACCTTTCTGCAGAAAGCATGTGCTTCTTGGACAATTTTCGGCGTAGCGCTCTTGCCGGTCCCGATTGCCCAGACCGGTTCATAGGCCAAGATAATTTTTTCGATTTCTTCTTTCGGAACTCCTTCTAAGCCGACTTCGAGCTGTTCGCGCAAGACCTCTTCGGTCCGCCCCTCATCTCGTTCTTCCGTTGTTTCTCCAACGCATAACACCGGCATTAAATCGTGCTGCAAAGCCCTGACCACTTTTCTTTGGATAAACTCGCTGGTCTCACCAAAATTATGCCGCCTTTCCGAGTGACCCAAGAGAACGAATTCAGCTCCAGCTTCTTTGAGCATCAAAGCAGCGATTTCACCGGTGAAAGCTCCTTCTCTTGCATCATTCATATTCTGGGCGCCGATTCTCACCGCGGTGCTCTTTGCAGTCTTAGCCGCTGTTGCAATCGAAGTAAACGGCACAGCCAAAAAGACTTCCGCATCGAACTCCTCGACTAAGGGAATCAGCTCTTCGACGTAGGCCCCTGCCTCGTGAGCTGTCTTATACATTTTCCAATTTCCGATGACAATTTCTTTGCGAGCCATTTACGCCATAATTTTTTTCCTCAGGATACCCCATTACTGCTAAAAATGAAAGCTCTAAAAATTTTCTTTGGTTGACCGCATCTCATCGAATCAGTGACAATAAGAGAGTCTATGAAAACTTTCACTGTCACAGAGCTTACGTTTGCCATTAAATCGCTATTGGAACCGCAGTTCCGGGGAGTTTCAGTCCAAGGCGAAATCTCGAATTTCAAGATGCAAGCATCCGGCCATTTGTACTTCAGCTTGAAAGATGCCGGAGCTCAAGTCTCGGCCGTGCTATTCAAAGGCAATGCGGCGCAGCTGACAAGGATGCCAAAAGAGGGCGACCAGATTGTGGCCATTGGTGAACTGAGCATTTACGCGCCCCGCGGAGGCTATCAGATCGTCGTCCGCGAACTACAGTTCTTAGGGCTAGGCGAATTACTGCTGAAATTCCACCAATTGAAAGAGTCTCTACAGACAAGAGGTTGGTTCGATAAAGAGAGGAAAAAGCCTTTGCCAAAGCTACCAAAGCGCATCGGAGTGGTGACGAGCCCAACAGGAGCGGTGATCCAGGATATCTTGAACGTGCTCACACGGAGATTTCAAGGTTTTCATGTAGTGCTAAACCCGGTGAAGGTGCAAGGTGAAGGCGCAGCAGCAGAGATTGCGCAGGCGATCAACGATTTTAACCGGTACGACTTGGCCGATGTTCTAATCGTAGGCCGAGGAGGAGGAAGCATTGAGGACCTCTGGGCCTTCAATGAGGAAACGGTCGCTCGCGCTATCTTTGAATCACAAATCCCGATCATCTCAGCGGTCGGTCATGAAACGGACTTCACGATTGCGGATTGGGTAGCCGATGTGAGGGCTCCGACACCGTCGGCCGCGGCCGAGATCGCAATCGCCGAAAAAGCGAATTTACTGCGATTTTTGCGCGACGCGAGAAGCAACATTGAACAACACCTCAGACGACAAGTTGGCCAGATCCAAGAGAAGCTTTCGATCGTCAAAAAGCATCCGTTTTTCGCCTCACCTCAAGCAATAGTGGAGTCCAAAGCGCAGACTCTGGATGCGCTGGAAGAGGACATTCTCACAGCGATAGGGATGAAGATACAGAAAGAAAAGCTGGCTCTCCAGGCATTCGAACGGCAGTTGGCATTGCTAGAGCCAACCCGGAAAATCGACGAGTGGAAAACGATGCTGAAGGGATATTCGGACCGGTTGGCAGCGGCGATGGAACAGCTCTTGCTACTGAAGCGGGATCGACTAAAAAGGGTAACTGATCATTTGCAGTCCATCAACCCGCGCCAGCTTTTAAAAAAGGGGTACAGCATTCTCTTTGCGGAAAACGAGAATTCGATTATCCTCTCTACAAAAAGCCTCTCCCCAGGTCTTAGCGTTCGGGCGCTTTTGCACGACGGGGAAATAATCGCAACTGTGGATCAAGTAAGATGACGCTTCCGTTTGAACAAGCCTTCGAAAGGCTAGAACAAATTTTAGAAAAGATGAACAGCGGCAAAACTGCCCTGGAAGAATCGCTGAAGCTATTCGAAGAAGCCGAAGGGCTCATCCGAAGCTGCAATGCCCGCTTGACCACTTCCGAACAACGAATTGAGGCGTTGGTGAAACAGCGCAGCCAGGTGGTTCTCGATGCGGCGCAAAAGCCAAGAACGGAATTGTTTAACAAAGCGAATGAAGAAGTGCCATTCTGATGGTATTAGAGAAAATCTCTCAGCCATCGGATTTAAAAAACCTCCCACTCTCTGAGTTGGACGAGCTGGCTGAGGATATTCGCCAGCGAATTCTGGAAGTTTTGTCAATCACTGGCGGCCATCTTTCCTCGAATTTGGGCATCGTCGAACTGACAATCGCTCTGCATAGAGTTTTCAACTCTCCGGTCGATCAACTGATTTTCGATGTGAGCCATCAAAGCTATCCCCACAAGCTATTGACGGGCCGAAATGCCCTATTCGACAAGATTCGCCAATACAAGGGCCTCTGCGGATTTTGCCACCCAAAAGAGTCCCCTCATGATCAGTTTTTCGCAGGCCATGCCGGCACCGCTTTGTCACTGGCTTTAGGCGCCGCACTCAACCGTGATCTGAATGGCCGGACCGAGCACATTTTGCCGATTTTAGGCGATGCAACGCTGACTTGCGGTCTCGCACTGGAGGCTCTGAATAATGTTCCAAAAGATCGCGGCCGCTTCATCGCTGTGCTAAACGACAACGCGATGTCGATCTCAAAAAGCGTTGGGAATATCAAAAATATCCTCAGCCGCCTGCTGAGCAATCCGACATCAAACAGAGTCTATCGCGAAATCCAAGATCTTTTATCGAAGATCCCCGGTTGGGGCAAGCCGTTAGGCAAGCTAGGCCAAAAAATTACCGAATCCATGAAGAATATCGTTAGCCCTGCTCCTTTCTTCGAAGAATTCGGCTTAGCGTATGTGGGGCCGATCGACGGCCATAATATAGCCATGCTGATCGATACGTTTGAGGCGCTAAAAAGCTTGAAGCATCCGGTGCTTGTTCACGTGATAACAGTGAAGGGCAAAGGAATGCCAATCGCGATTGCAAATCCGACGCCATACCATGGCGTAAAGCCATTTGATCTATGCTCCGGTAAATTTCTCCCTTCGCCCTCCACGAAACCGACCTTTCCAAAAATTTTCGGCCGCCACATCCTCAAAATGGCCGACTGCGACCCAAATCTCGTGTGCATTACACCAGCGATGCCTGCAGGCTCTTGCTTAGACGAATTTATGCAGAAATATCCGGCGAGATGTTTAGACGTAGGGATGGCAGAAGGCCATGCAGTGACCCTCGCTGGTGGAATTGCACACGGTGGCAAAGCAAGGGTCATCGTCTGCATCTATGCCACTTTTCTGCAAAGGGCGCTCGATAATTTGTTCCAAGACGTCTGCATGCAAGAACTTCCCGTGATTTTCGCTCTCGACCGCGCGTTCATTTCCGGTCCAGATGGCAGCACGCACCACGGCATTTACGACATTTCATTTTTGAATGCGATGCCCAATATGATCATCGCACAACCGAGAGATGGCCATGTGTTAAAAGAGCTTTTGGAAAGCAGTTTCTCTTGGGGAAAACCGGTAGCGATCCGCTATCCGAACTTAGAGACGGAAGAAGATGATCTGCCCCTAGAACCAAGATCCCCTGGCAATGGAGAAATCCTCGCGAAGGGAAGGGATATTTTAATCCTCGCACTCGGCCATACTTGCCAGACAGCCTTGAAAGTGAGAGAGTTACTTCTCGATCGGGGAATTGAAGCGACAGTAGTCGATCCAGTCTTCGTCAAGCCCCTCGATA
>CAZFWE010000008.1:14260-16265 GCA_964522685.1 uncultured bacterium
CACCGATTTGCCGTCACGATTGAAGAGCACGCTTTGAACGGCGGCTTAGGACTGATTTTCAACAACTTCCTAGTGCAAGCCGGCCTCCGAGATGTCGAAGTTCTCAACATCGGCATTCCCGATAGGTGGGTTCAGTTTGGCAGTAATAAAGAGCTTATGAGAGAATTGGGTTTAGATGCTGAGTCCGTCACAGAGCGGATCTGGCAGGAATTTGGTTTTGAGCTAATTCATGATGATCGCATTATTTCCCAATGAACAGTTAAAACAATCGTTTGATATCGCTATTCACATCCGCGAATTTTTGGAAGATCAAGGGGTCACTGTCGTGGCTGAAGACGAAAAAGCCTTGCAGTTAGACGCGAGACCCCTCTCATCGATCGATCCAGAACAAATTCAATTCCTGATCGCTATGGGCGGCGATGGCACCATCTTGCGCATTTCTCGCAATTTTGCTCACCTGAATGCCCCTATCCTCGGTATCAATCTCGGTCACCTCGGCTTCATGGCCGATGTCCCCGCCTCCGATATTTACCCGAGCCTCTCTGATTTGTTGAGCGGTGCTTATACAATTGACCATCGCCTCGTCCTCGAGGGAACAAATGGTACAAACTCTCTCCGTGCAGTCAATGATTTCGTCCTCCATCGCGCGAACAACCACAGCCTGATCGAGCTAGCCATCCAAGTCGATGACACTTATGTCAACACGTTTCTCGCTGATGGAGTGATCATCGCCACTCCCAATGGGTCGACCGCCTATTCACTTGCCGCGGGAGGTCCTATCCTCAGCCCTTCGCTCGATGCTGTTGTTATCACCCCGGTCTGCCCCCATACGATCTCGAACCGACCGATCGTCCTCACTGCCGATAAGCAGATCGAAATCCAATACCTGAGTACCTACGATCCCATCGAGGTACGTGCCGATGGTCTCGAGGCTTTCAGTTTCTCCACCGGCGAATCGTTCAAGATCAAAAAGTCCCCCCTAACCTTTAAGCTCGTCAATCTGCACAGGCATGAGTATTTTTCCACTCTGCGCACAAAGCTGGGTTGGTCTGGTAAACTTCGATGATTGATTTGAAAAACAAATGAGAAAAAGGGCCGAGATTTGATCCGGCCCTCTAAATGGTATTAAACGGGCGCTAGAAGTCTGGATGAACCTGCAGATCTTGTGGGTGAGCTCGCAGATATTCTATGAATTCAGTAGGTTCCTCAGGTTTTTGCAGGCAATACAAAACTGCGAAAAAAGTTCCCACCGCTAAAGTCGCAACGCCGACGACAATCGAAGCAGTGATGAGCCACTGGATGGCAAACATCCCCGCTACAAATGCAGTTGCCGTAGAAGCTAGAGCTGTGGCTGTAAGAATCACAATATTACGAATGCTAGAATTCTTTTTTTCCAGGTTCTTAATGTGTTTATTGAGGCCCTGAATCAGATTAGGCCTGTCTTGTTCTGGAAAAAATTGAATTTGATCATTTTTAAAATCTCGGGCGGCTTCGAGTCTTTCGCTCGTTTCATTCCAGCTGCTCACAACACATGCCAAGCCTGCCGAACCAATAATCGTGAGGATTGCGCCAATCCAAGTGGCGCTAGTGGCGCGATTTTCCTCGCGATCTTCGCGCTGATGTTCACGAACTTGACCTAAGACCTCGGCTCCACCGATGACATTGACATTGTATCCTGCGCCTCCACTGTTACCGCCGAAGCCACCGATTACAGGCGGGAAGTTAACCCTAACGCGTGGAAGAAATCCCCCGCCTAAAGGTTGTTGTTGGTTTGCTTGCTGTTGAGCAAGATTAAGATCGGGAGCTAGATTATAATATGCGACTAAATCATTAAAATACTTTTGATGAATAGGATTTACTGCCATAAAAAAACCTCATTTTTTGCGACAATAAGTATGGAAGATCCATTAATTTTTGACAATACTAAAAAAAAGACTTTGCAAAGAAAAGCTCTAAGAGCATAGTGTTACACACAACTTTTAGTTGACAAGTTTTCTCTACCACC
>CAZFWE010000009.1:0-10791 GCA_964522685.1 uncultured bacterium
TCAAAAAGAAAGAAGAGAAAGAAGGATATTCCCGCCTTGAAACGTATACCTCTTATTCGATGAGGGTCATGAAATACAGCGAAAGTTTGGTCTCTTTTTTACAAATGCTCAAAAGAGAGCGGAAAACAATTGCGGGCTATGGGGCGCCGGCGAAAGGCAATACCCTGTTAAACTATTGCAAAATTACGAAAGATCTTCTCCCATTTACGGTAGATAAAAGCCCTCATAAACAAGGGCATTTTTTGCCCGGCACGCACATTCCCATCTATGCGCTGGAAAAAATCCAAGAATATAAACCCGATTACCTTCTCATACTTCCCTGGAATCTGAAAACAGAAATCATGAGTCAAATGTCTTTGATTAAAAATTGGTCAGGGAAGTTCGTCATCCCAATCCCAGAAATAGAGGTGCTGTCATGACGTGTCCCTGTTGTCAAAGCGCCTCTCATCTATTTTTTAATACAAGGGACTACAATCGAAAAACCGATTTAAATGTATTTAATTATTATAAGTGTTCTTCTTGCGATCTTGTTTTTATTAATCCTCAGCCGGAAAATATTAACAAATATTATCAAGCAGAGTTTTACTATATTCCTTCGTCTATTGAAGAACTTTCTAGGAATGCGAAAGGAGAGCAATATAAAGTAAAGCTGTTAAAACAATTTGTCTCTTCGGGAACTCTATTGGATATTGGCCCGGGGCCAGGAGGATTTCTTTATTGGGCTCAAAAGGAAGGATTTAATGTTGAAGCATTAGAAATGAGTAAACAGTGTTGCAAATTTATCTCTGATGTATTAAAAATCCCTGCGATTCAGGGAGAGAGTATTCGAGAAGATGTACCAAAAGATAGAAAATATGATGTAATTTCTCTTTGGCATGTATTAGAGCATCTTGCTTTCCCTTGGAAGGCATTGGAAGAAATTGTACTGCGGCTTAATCCTGGAGGAATATTAGTAATCGCTATGCCGAATAGGAATGCTTTGCAATTTAAAGTTTTAGGCCGCTATTGGCCCCATGTGGATGCTCCGCGTCATTTTCAGCTTATCCCCGACAATTTATTGATCTCCTCTCTAAAGCATTTTGGCTGCTCGCTGCTGTATAAGACGACGAATGATGAAGGAGGGCTTTCTTGGAACCTATTTGGATGGGACCGTTCGCTTAAAAATTTAGTTCGCTCACGTTTATTAAAAAAAGCAACGAAACTTCTCAGTTGGATAATTTGTTATTTTCTTTTGCCTTTTGAGCGGCGAGAGGGAAATGGCGCTGCTTATACGCTTATTTTTAAAAAGGAGAGCAATTCATGAAATTTTCAGTCTTACTTCCTACTCGCAATCGCCTCGAGTTTTTAAAATATGCAATAGATTCTGTCATGAGACAAGATTATGATCAGTGGGAACTGATAGTTTCTGATAATTTTTCAGAACAGGATATTAAAGGATATATTGATTCGCTTGGTGATGAAAGAATAAAATACTATAGAACTGATTGCTTCTTATCAGTAACTGATAATTGGAATGAAAGCCTCGATAAAGCGAGCGGCGATTATGTGATCATGCTTGGCGACGATGATTGTTTAATGAAAGGTTATTTTAGCATTGTCCAAAAAATTATATCTGAATTTTCTAACCCAGAACTGATTTATTCTAACGCGTTTTTATATGCATATCCAGGAGTTTTGCCTAAGTATCCTGATGGCCATTTTAAAATAATGGGGAATTGCGGTCTCTGGAATCGTGATAAACCTTATCTATTAAATACTAAGGTTATTAAAAATCTTGTCGACGATACGTTTAATTTTAAGATGACATTTGCATATAATATGCAGTTTGCGACGATCAAGAAGGAATTGATTGAAAGAATTCGGGTTCAGGGGAAATTTTTTCACTCTCCTTATCCAGATTTTTATGCGATGCCTTTATTGATGGATCGTGCAAAAAGTGTGGTCGCATGCCCATATCCAGTGGTGACTGTAGGAATTAGCCCTAAATCTCATGGATATTACTACTTTAATAATAGAGAAAAAGATGGAGCAATGTTTTTAAATAATGCCACAGAATTAAATAGTCAGCCTGAATTAAATGATATCATTTTGCCAGGATCTGGCCTGAATACTTCGTGGTTAGTTTCTTTGAATTTTGCTCGAAAGGAGCTCTCGCGAAATGTTGATATCAATTATGGGAGATATAGAAGATTTCAAACCGTAGAGTTTTTTCAATTAATTAGTCGAGAGGATTGCCGATTTAGGAAGGTAATGGGTTTTATTCGGAAATTAAATGGAGTAGAGAAACTGATCAATGGATCCTATCTTTTACTGATGTTGGCAATTCGATCAACCCTAGGTTTTAAAGTTAGCACGTTCTTCTTTAAAGTCAGTAGAAGGCTCTTAACTCTCCATACGAGATATCCACAGCGAAAATGGGATAAAAAATACAAGAATATCATGGAAGGGTATGAAGAGCTTGATCCGCTTCAAAATATAAGATGATCACGACCGTTATTCCTACTTACAGGCGACCTCATTTGCTAAAAAAAGCGATCATGAGCGCTTTGCATCAAACATTTCCAAATATTCAGGTTTGCGTTTACGACAATTGTTCCAATGACCAAACGCAATATGTGGTGGAAGAGATTGCGAGAAATGATTCTAGACTAAAGTATTACTGTCATCCGACTCCTCTCGAAGCAGCAGAGAATTTTCGATTTGGAATTTCCTCAGTAAAAACGCCTTTTTTTTCCGTGCTAGCCGATGATGATTTGTTAGCTCCTAATTTTTATGAAACGGCATTGACTACCTTTGACTGTTATCCCAAAGCCCAATTTTTTTTAGGTTCCACGATTGATTGTTCTCCAACAGGAAAAATCATCAGCGCCGCAGCTTTGAAATGGACCAAAGAATATTATGAACCACCATTGGGTATTGTAGAAGTGATTCAAAAATATTTCAATTGGACAGGGGCTTTGTTTCGGAAAAGTGTACTGGATCGGGTTCAAATCGACGCGGCAGTCAAGCCGATCGATTATGACTTTGTTCTTCGCCTTGCGGCGAGATTTCCTTTTGCAATTTCAAAGAAGCCTTGTGCTTTATTTATGATTCACCCAGCTTCCTATTCGTCGATGAGCGGGCTAAAACTATTTTGGCCGAGTTGGTTAAAAATTTCACAAAATGTTCAAGAGGCTCTTGATCCTTTCCCATCTGTCCAACTGCAAGTAAAAACGATTCTTCAAAATAAACTGAAAAAAAATCTTTTTCGCTTAACAATAAATCTTGTGTCTCAGAAAAAGTTTGAAGCGGCAGCCAAAGTGATCGAGGTCTCCAGAAATCAATTTGGAGACGATAAAAGATTGTCGTTTCTAGTTTGGTTTTTTAGAAGAAATTCTTATACGACTGGAATTCTCTTAGCTTTTTTGAAGATATATCGAAAAAGACAAGTTTTTGTTCAAATTAAATTTGGAAAATATGTGAGAACGTTCATGAACATATCCCCGAATTCTTAATACCAATCATACATTCTGCTGCACAAACTGTTTTAATTCATTGTGAAAACGCTCAGAGCTAAACATTGCGGCGTGATCGTGAATCGACCTAGGATCGAATTGATCTTGCGTCTTTTCAAATTGTTGGATGGCTGCTTGGATATCGAGCGCAGTCTGATTTTTGAATAACAGGCCTGTTTTCCCTTCGATGACTGTTTCTGCGGTGCCGCCTTTGCCGAGCGCGATGACAGGAGTTCCGCAGGCCATTGCTTCGACGGGGACGATTCCGAAGTCTTCTAGAGCTGCAAATACCAAGGCTTTGGCTTTTTGCATGTGGTGTCGGAGAATGTCATTAGGCTGAAACCCGAGAAATTCGACGTTTTTCGTGGCTTTTTGCCGTATGTTGTTTGCTTCCGGCCCATCGCCAATGATTACTAATTTTAAATCTGGTAAATGGGAAAACGCGTCTACAATCAGATCGATCTTCTTATAAGAGACGAGCCTCGAAGAAGTTAGATAGTAGTTCTCTTTTTTCTCGGACAGAGAATAGAAGCTTGTATCTACGGGAGGATAGATGATTGCAGCTTCTCGCCCGTAGAGTTTTTGGATGCGGCGAGCGACAAAGCGGGAGTTGGCGATGAAGTGATCGACGCGTCTTGAAGAATGAACGTCCCAGCCGCGAATGTAATGCAAGAAGAAGCGTGCAAGGACTCCTTTAACTCCGCGATGTAAATTTGCCGTTCGGAGGTATTCGTGGCAAAGATCCCATGCGTAGCGCATTGGTGTGTGGCAGTAGCAAATATGGGTTTGTTCGGAATGGGTCAGAACTCCCTTGGCGACGCAATGGGAAGAGGAGAGAATGATATCGTAAGAACTTAAATCGAACTGCTCGATGGCGAGAGGGAAAAGAGGAAGATAGGATCGGAATCGAGTGCTAGCCCAGGGCAATTTTTGAATAAAAGAAGAGTGAATTTCGGCAGAGTTGAAAGGAGTGTTTTGAAAGGCTTTTGGATTCCAGAGTAATGTGTGAATAGGGGAAGGGTAAAGGGCGAAGATTTCTCGGAGGGTATTTTCAGCGCCCCCGACGGGGGAAATTAGCCAATCGTGGACAAGAGCTGTTTTCATCGTTTTTATTGTAGACCGACTAGGATTTTATTCTAGAAAAAAATGATTGTGAACTTCGATACTCATGTTATGAACTTTAAGGAAACTCCCCTAAAAGATTCTTTTGTCATTGAACCTGAAATGGTCCACGATGAGAGGGGATTTTTCATGCGAACTTTCTGCGAAAAAGAATTTGCAAATTCAAACCTGAATACCAAATTTGTACAGTGCAGCCTTTCATTCAATCAAAAAAAGGGAACTGTGCGGGCGTTTCACTTTCAGATAGCCCCTCACGCAGAGGCAAAACTCGTTCGGTGTCTTCGAGGAGCTATCTGTGATGTAATCATTGATTTACGGACACATTCTCCTACGTTTCAACGCCATTTTGCTGTCCGGCTCGATGCGGAAAACGCCAATAGCTTGTATATTCCAGAAGGATTTGCGCACGGATTTCAAACTCTGGAAGACAATACCGAAGTATTTTATCAAATCAGCGCTTTCTTCGAACCGACAGCTGCTAGAGGAATCCGTTTTGACGATCCGTTTTTCCAGATCCCTTGGCCGCTACCTATTAGCGTAATTTCTAAAAAAGACCAATCCTACCCTCTTTTTGATCAAAAATGAAAATACTCGTGACAGGTGCTTCGGGATTTATCGGAAGGCAAGCGATCTCTTCTTTAAAGCAAAAGGGCTATGAAATTCATGCAGTGGCTTGTAAACAAGAGATACCGAAAGATAAGCAAGTTCATTGGCATTCGGTGAATCTCTTCGATCGGGTGGCTGTATCGGCATTGATGGAAAACGTCAAGCCAACGCATCTGATGCATTTTGCTTGGATTGCAACTCCTGGTAAATATGTCAATTCTTTAGACAATTTGGAATGGGTGGAGGCTTCTCTTCATCTACTCCGATGTTTTGCAAACTTCAAGGGGGAAAGAGCTATTTTAGCGGGTACTTGCATGGAATATGATTGGAGCTATTCTTTTTATTCCGAATCAAAAACGCCTTTTCGCCCGGCTTCTCTTTACGGCGCTTCTAAAAGAGGTCTTTTTTTTATCGCTGAGGCTCTTTGCCGACAACTAGGCATTCAGTTCGCTTGGGGATATATTTTTCATCTTTTCGGGCCTTCTGAGCATCCCGATCGCTTCGTTCCTTTTCTAGTTCGAGGACTTTTGGAAGGTAGAGAAATCCCATTGTCTAATGGGGAACAGATCAGAGATTTTATCGATGTTCGGGAGTTGGCAGCCGCATTCATAGAATTAATGGAATCTTCGTTTACAGGACCCATTAATCTTGGCTCGGGTGAAGGGCGCTCTTTAAAATCGATTGCGATTGCGATTGCCTCAAAAATCGGCAGAATTGAACTTTTGCAATTTGGGAAACTTCCTCCAAGGCAGGAGCCGATGGAATTAATCCCCGACTTATCGCTCCAGAAATCAGAGCTAAACTGGCTTCCTCGACGCTCCTTTGAGGAGAGTATCGAGGAAACGATCGACTGGTGGAGACAGTCCCTTAAGCCTGAGATTCAGTCGTGTTCGACCAATAGTTAGAATCCACGAGAAGACCCTCGCAGCTTCCGTTTGCATAACTATAGGTCAGCTTATCGATTCCCATTCCATCCATGATGCTATAGAGTAGAATGATTCCTAAAACTCGGCCGCTGGGCATTTGTTTGGTTGTATGATTTACCTGTCCTTCGATCGCTTGGCCAAGCTCTTCTTTTGTGTAAGTATTTTTGCCGACGGCTTCCGCTCCCATTGCAAAGATGAAGTTTTCGTTGCCGATTCCAATGACTGTCGTATTCGAGTCGAGGAGCTTCTTGTTAAAGGCGTCGGTCATTGTAGGAAGCCTTTGCTCTAATTTCTGTACTAGTAAATCGGCCTCTTCCAGAGTGATAGGCTGAATGGGGGAATCCAAGTCCATCTTTTCCCCGCGCATTTCCATCAGAATTTCCAAGCTTGGAATGTGGCCGAGTTGCCCTTCCGTCACTTCCATTTCGCCGTTTAAAAGCGTCGTCAATTGGAAACTTCCAGAGCCGGAATCGAATGATACTAGATGTTCTTGCGGCATGCCGCTAACAGCGGCCGCAGTTGTGAACCCGAGACGCCCTTCTTCGGCTTGTGAAATAATGGAGATTTTCATCCCTAATTTTTCCTCAATAGTATCGTACATCTGTTGGGCATTGTTCGCTTGGCGAGAAGCTGCTGTTGCAATTCCTTGCCACTGCTCTGGCTTATACGAAGCAAGGTCTTTTTGCAGATTTGAGAGTGTATCTAGAGCTACCTTTTGAATTTTCTCACTAAACTCCGAGTTGCCGCCTACTTGCATATCTCGCTTGAGAGGCACAGAATGCTCATTTGAGTATAAAATTTTATGGATCTTTTGAGATTGTGGATCGACTTTCGCTACGGTTATCTTTAAACCGCCAGAGCCGACATCTACGGCTGCGCGGGTAATTGTTGCAGGCGTGCGAGCATCTGCAATCTTCCAGCCGATGAATGTCGCAATAATCAACGGAATACAAATGGCAAAAATTAATTTTCTAAAATTTAAAGATTTTTTATTCATTGATTCCCTTAATGAAATAAATTTGTTTTAATATAAATTATAAACGCGCATTAAGTTGCTGGCAATGATTAAAATTAAAATTATCTATTAGGTTCCTTGAAGTTCCCAAAAGCGGGCGTAGGCCCCTTTTTGGGAGAGAAGAGACGAGTGGGTTCCCTGTTCGATGACACGGCCCTGGTCCATTACATAAATCTGATCCGCATTCATAATCGTCGATAGACGATGCGCGACGATCAATACCGTTCTTTGGGAACGAAGTTTTTCAAGCGCATCTTGGATCAGAGATTCTGAATGACTATCGAGATTGCTTGTCGCTTCATCGAGGATTAAGATTTCCGGATTCCGCATGAGCGCACGGGCGAGCGCAAGTCGTTGCCGCTGCCCTCCTGAAAGACGAAAGCCTCGCTCTCCGACGACTGTTTTATACCTTTCCGGGAGCGTATGAATAAATTCTTCAAGGCCTGCCAGCCGAGAGGCATGGAAGATTTCTTCTTCTGTCTTATTTGGTAATCCGAAGCGGATATTTTCTTCGATGGTATCATTGAAGATGGAAATGTCTTGACTGACGACGCCGAGCCGATCTCTCCAGCTTCCCGTTGAATATTCGCGTAAATCAATCCCGTCGACTAGAATTTTCCCGTGTGTAGGTTCATAAAGCCGCAGTAAAATGTCGAGGATCGACGATTTTCCAGCTCCTGAGGAACCGACAAGTGCGATTGTTTTGCCCTTTGGAATTTCAAAGGAAGCTTTTTGAATAGCTGGTTTTTCGGAGGAAGGATATTGGAGGGCGATTTCATGAAATGCGATATTGGAAGCAAAGCCTGAAAAAGATTTTCCGTTATTCGGAGCGAATTCCTTCCCAGCATCGGTCAAAATTTCTTCTAGACGCAATAGAGAGCCTTTATAAGTGACAATGATTCCGAGTGCTACATTCCCTGTCTGAATTCTAATGGCAAGGCGATGTGTTAGCGCGAGAAAGGTGATCAGAATAGGTAGGGAGCCCTCTTTTTGATTTCCTAAAATCCAAATGCCACTGATAAGAGTTGCTGTAACAAAAAAAGTCCCTAGCAGTTCGTTAATCGAAGGAATAAAGTTATTCCAGAAGAATACTTTTTTACTGACGCGGATGATTTCGGTTAAGACCTGACGGATCTTGCCGAAGGTGTATTCCTGCCGGTTATAGGTGTGGATTGTCCTCATTGATTGGAGAATTTGCATCGTTTGCTTTGAGCATTCGACGATAAAATGCGTGAGAATTTCAGAAGAACTGCCGATTTTTTTGATGATTGATTTATGAAATCCTCCGGTGATGAGCAATAAAAATAAAGTGAATAAGGTCAATTTTACATTGAGAATGATCATGACGGCGAGAGTGATAAGAACCATGAAAAAAGAGACGAGGACTCTATTCGCGTTGTCGAGAATGATGTTAATGATCGTCGCAGGGGTTTTCGCGTATTCTGCTAAATCGCCGATCTTATACTGGCTTACGCATCGATAGCTTAAATCGAAAATTTTTTGATAGATCTTCAGTTGGGCCCCTTCTTGAATTCGAAGAGCGAGGAGAGAATTTGCATAGAGAGAGATCCCTCCGATGGCGCTTCTAGCCGCTTGGAAAGAGACTGCCAGAATCATCAGCGTCAAAAAAAGTTTATTTTGATCCATTGACTTCATAAAAGATGGAAAACTAGAATCGAAGCCAACCCCAAGCGAAGGAATGGCGTCGCCAGAAAATACGGAAAGGGCTGCAAGGATCAGTGCGAAAGCCCCCCCCTCTAAAAGAGCGGAGATTGCATTGGGAATAAGAATCAGAAGGAAAAGGCCAGCATTTCGGCATCGGGGGCCGACAAAAATATCCCACAGTCCTGGATAGCGTTTCTTGAGCATACAGAAGAATAATAGCTGATTTACAAGATTTTGTGAGCTATGTAAAACCGCTTTACATGGCATATCGGTCGAAAAAATTGCCTCTTTCGTCCATACTCATAGCATGAAAGAATTATGCGTCGATGTACGGATGGCGATGTGCTCAGGAATAGGAACATACATCCGCAATTTGATCTCGGGGTTGAAAGAGGGCCCTTTTAAACTGCGGCTAATCGCTGATCCGGCAACTTTTACAAAATGGCCGCTTCTTTCCAGTTTCGATTTGATTCTCACGTGTGCCCCCATTTATTCGATGGAAGAGCAGATCAAACTCCCTTTTCTCATCCCTTCTTGCGATCTCTTCTGGTCTCCCCATTACAACATCCCCTTAATGCCGATTCGAGCGAAGAAGAGGATGGTCACTATCCATGACGTCTACCATTTGGCCTATGGGCATGCATTGAGCTTTCCGAAAAGAATGTACGCCGATCTCTTGATTCCGCGAGCTGCAAAACAATCCGACTTGGTGATCACTGTCTCTCAGTTTTCTCGCGATGAATTAGTGAAGTATGTTGCAATTGCTCCAGAACGTGTAAAAGTCATTCATCTCGGCGTGGATCGAATGCATTTTCATCCCAACAACGATGTCGCCAAAGTGTTAGAAAAATACAACCTTCCCGAAAAATATCTCTTGTTTGTCGGCAATCTCTCCCCCCACAAAAATGTCCAAGGACTCCTCAAATCGCTCCAATTTCTCCAGGACAAGACCTGGAAATTAGTTCTGGTCGGCGCGAAAACGAAAGCGCATATCGCACTGGAAGATAAATACGACCAAGCAATTTTCTTAGGAGCTGTTGACGATCGAGATTTGCCTTATCTTTACCAAGGCGCCTATGCCACTGTACATCCATCTTTTTATGAGGGCTTTGGGTTGACTCCTCTAGAAGCAATGAGTTGCGGATGCCCTGTGGTCGTATCGAAGGTCGCAAGTCTTCCGGAAGTATGTGGGCCGTGCGCGGTGTATGTAGATCCTCATCGTCCAGAAAGCATTGCGCAAGGAATTGAGGAAATGGCATCCTTGCGAGAAGCTTTTATAAGGAAAGGGTTGAAACGAAGCAAGACTTTGAGTTGGGATAAATCCTTGAAACAGCACATCGAAGCAATCGAAAAAATACTATGAAAATCATCATTCTCGCAGGTGGCAGTGGGACGCGCCTTTGGCCACTTTCCCGTGAAACATTCCCTAAGCAGTTTTTGAAATTAGGGGGGGATGAATCGCTACTTCAGAAGACTGTTAGGCGATTTTTGCCCGAATGGTCGATTGAAGACATCCTTATTGTTACGAATCAAGAAACTTTATTTTTAGTAAAAAATCAGGTTGCCGAGATCGATACGAGACTTTTGCGACAGATTATCGTAGAACCGCAACGGAAGAATACAGCGCCTGCCATTGCTTTAGCCGTTCAGTATTTGCAAATGCATTTAGGTGTAGCAAAAGAAGAGATCGTATTGGTCTCTTCCTCCGATCATTGGATTGAGCCAAAAGCCAGATTTGTACAAGCAATCAAATCCGCCGAGAAGGTTGCCGAGCAAGGCCGGCTCGTTACTTTTGGAATTCAGCCTAGTAAGCCCGAGACTGGATATGGATATATCCGAGTGAAAAAACAAGGCTTGGATCCAGGTGTATTAGAAGCAATTTCATTTACCGAAAAACCGCGTGCAGATCTGGCGCAACAGTACATGATGTCTGGGGAGTATTTATGGAACAGTGGGATTTTTG
>CAZFWE010000009.1:10801-15683 GCA_964522685.1 uncultured bacterium
AAACATTCTGGGAGGAGGTTTCCATCCATTGCCCACAGCTCAAGGGAATATTTGATCAAATGCCCGAGATTTCCATTGATTATGCATTGATGGAGAAATCAAGAAATATGTTTGTTGTTCCTTTAGATTTGGCCTGGTCAGATATCGGTTCGTGGGACACTGTCTTCGATGTGATGGACAAAGACCTTGATCAGAATGTCAAAATGGGAAATGTGCTCGCCATCGATACGAAAAATAGCTTGATCATGGGGGGTAGTCGCCTCGTCGTAGCAGTGGGATTGGAGAATGTATTGGTAATTGAAACCGAAGATGCTCTTTATTTAGGCAAACGGAATGAATCACAGCGGGTTAAAGCAATTGTCGAGGAATTAAAAAAATTAGACAAAGTTGAGGTGAAAGATCACCTGAAAGTACATCGTCCTTGGGGACACTATACTATCTTAGAAGAGGGTTTCCGATATAAGGTAAAGCGCATTTTTGTCGCTCCTCACCAGAAGTTGAGTTTGCAGATGCATCATCATCGAAGCGAGCATTGGGTGGTTGTCAAAGGCACCGCGTTAGCAACCATCGATAAATTAGAACACTTAATCCATGAAAATGAAAGCATTTACGTTCCTAAATCGACAATGCACCGATTAGAAAACCCTGAACAAACGGCGTTGGAATTAATCGAAGTGCAAGTAGGGGAATATGTCGGCGAGGATGATATTATCCGTTTTGAAGACATTTATGATCGAAGCATCGAAACACCGTTAGGCTTATGTTGATCAAAATGAATAAATAGAGGACCCAATACACGTGTGAAAAAAGGACGGTTGTCATGCAGAAATAGGGAATTGTCTTCCCATACGCATCGATGATATTGCCTTCTTCTAAAATACACTTTTTAAATCTGAGATTCGTGAATTTCAGTGCCATCCCGCAAAAATTTCCGCTTAAAAAAACTCCCAAAAGACCGAAGTTAAAAAAGATTTGTCCGAAAAATCCCGGACGGACTCCGTTATGGATTGAAATGTCAAGACCGATCAAATGCGATGTGTAATTGGCGAGAGAATACTCTTGTCGAAACGAAAGAAGGGTACTTGGAATGAATGAGAGAATATTTGCAAGGTACCCAAGCCCAAATAAATATTTTTGGTCCCATTCCGCTAGGACCCATGCGAAATCTCTCGTATCGCTAAATTGATTGCCATAGACAAGCGATGGAAAAATGCCAGATGAAAAGTGAAATAAAGGAATCCCTTCTCTAATTTTTTCTAGTTCGAGGGCAAGGAGAATAATGATGCATAGGCTTGCCAAAACTCGGGCAATTTTAAAGTGTCCTTGGTTTTTGAAAATGGAGAATGCGTAATAAAATACGAGGGTTTGGATCAAAACAGATCTGATTCCGTAGAAGATGCTCATGATGAAAGCAATGATTAGGAGGATTTTGCACCATTTTTCTTTGAGCTGTAGGAAGTGAAGCGACAAAAAGGTGATAAGAAGAGGCGCTAGAGTAATTGTAAAATTATAGATCGGTCTGAGAAAGCCTTTCATTTGAAAGAAGGCCCTAGGGCGGAGAAAAAAGCCATCGAGAGTTGAGAGGATGGTGATAAGGAGGGTAAGCCCGAAGCAGGTAAAGAATAAGAAGTAGATGCATTTCTTGTTGCAGACGTTTTTGATCGTACAATGTTCAAGGGAGCGAAAGATCGAGAAGATTCGTTCACAAAGCTGTTGAACTTCTGAAACGGATACCAATAATGCCCCCAGCCAAACTCCGGTATAGCCAAGGAGTGTAATCGCAAATGCTAGATCGATGTAGGAATCGGCCTGAAGAAAAGGATTTATGCCGATGGTGGACATGTTTTGCATCGATGCATTGAATGGATAGATCAAAAGGACTGGCACAATGAAGCTCTGCAAGAGGGTAAGATAAAAAAAGTCGATCTTCCAACCTGTTTTTCGAAAGGAATAGATCCACGATCCAGTGAAATGGAGTAAAGCCAAGCAGTCTAAAAAGAGCCAAAAAGGCGTAAAGCGAAGGGCTCCGCTAAAAAGTTCGACCTTTTCGAACATAATGATTATTTTTTGAAATGCTTGCTCAGCGCCGAAGCGAGCTTCATCATGTCGATCGGTTTCTTTCCGATGACCTTGGCCAGTTTCGCATCGGGGACGATGGTGCGCTTATTTTTTGGGTCTTGGAGATTGTTCTCCTTGATGTAAACCCAGAGGCGCTTAGTGACTTCGGGGCGGGAAAGCGCTTCAGCATCGACAATGGCCGCTAATTCAGGGGATAGGGGGTAGGCGGGCTGCGAAGAGGTTTTCTTACGGCTCGATTTTTTACCTTTAGTTGGAGTTTTTTCCTCTTCTTTGGCTTTGGCGCCGAATCTACCCTTTTTCTTTTTGACGTAGGGAGTTTTCGGGTGATTGGGGTATTTACTCTCCAGGTCTTCGAGATGATTGACGATGACGTCGCAGTCGGGATAGTTGGAGCAGGAGAAAAAGATTTTCCCAAAGCGGCTTTTGCGGGAGTTGAGGCGTCCATCGCAGCCAATGGCGGGACAAATCGGAAGGTCTTCGGGTTTGAAGACGGTTTCTCCTCGTTTGGCGATATTGACGATGCCTTTGCACTCAGGATATTTGGTGCATCCGAGGAATGGCCCGAAGCGGCCAAAGCGAAGGGCCATTTGGGATCCGCAAATAGGGCAAGGCTGATCCCAATCAAAGTTTGTGTCGTAATCTTCCTTGTTGAAATCGAGCGCTTCGAGAGGAGCTGTAAAATCGCATTCTGGGTAATTGGAGCAGCCGAAAAAGTATTTGTTGCGCGCCCAAATTTTTTGGAGCTTTTTGCCGCACTTAGGACAGTCGCGGTCTGTCATGAGTTTAGGGACGACCGCTTCTTTTTCCGCTTTTTCCACAAGAGGAATAAAATCGCGCCAGAAATCGCGGATCAGATCTTTCCAGTTCTTATTGTGTTCAGCGACTTGCTCGAGTTCATCTTCCATCTGGGCCGTAAAAGTCACATTCATAATAGGAGCGAAATTGTCTTCGAGCATTTGACAAATCACTTTGCCGAGCTCTGTAGGCTTTAGGGCGTGGGCTTCCTTGACGGTATAATCGCGCGATTGGATTTTGTTCATGATTGCGGCATAAGTAGATGGCCTGCCGATGCCGAGCCTTTCGAGTTCTTTCACAAGAGAAGCTTCTGTGAACCGCGGGAGTGGCTTGGTAAACGATTGCGTGGAGAGAGCGTTGAGAAGAGAAAGGGGCATGTTTGGTGTTAAGGGAGGAAGGAGCTTTGCGTTTTCATCTTCTTCTTCAGCGTGGGCTGATTTGTCTTTTTTCTCTTCGTACGCTGCGAGATAGCCATTGAATTTGACGATTGAGCCGGTAGCGCGGAGTGTGAGGTTCTGGTCGGTTTCGATATCTGCCGATACAGTGTCGTAGATGGCGGGGTTCATTTGGGAAGCGATAAAGCGGCGCCAGATAAGGAGGTAGAGTTTATATTCGTCGATGGAGAGATGTTTTCGGATTCGCTCCGGGTCCCGGGCGAGACTCGTCGGTCGAATACCTTCATGGGCTTCCTGGGCTGTTTTTTTCGAAGCGTAGATCCGCGGCTCTTCAGGGAGGTATTCCGGGCCGAAATGTTCACCGATATAGGCGCGGGCTGCAGCGATCGCCTCGGGAGCGATATTGACTGAGTCGGTACGCATATAGGTAATAAGGCCTTCCGCTCCATGCTCGTCCATGTCGATCCCTTCGTAGAGACTCTGGGCGATGCTCATCGTTCGAGAGACATTGAAGCCATAGTGGCGGCTAGCCTCCTGTTGGATCGTCGATGTAATGAAAGGGGGAACGGGATTGCGTTTTTTTTCTTTATGTTCGACCTCTCCGACATGGTAGCGGGCTTTTTTTAAGCGGACGAGAAGCTCGTCTGAGGTCTTTTTATCGGGAATGAGAAAGCAAGGCTTATCGCCTTTTTCTTTTTCGATTTTAAGCCCCTCGACGAGGTTGAGATAAGCGGTAAAGGGCTTTTCTCGATTCGGCGTTTCAAGCTGCGTCTCAAGAGTCCAATATTCGACGGGATTGAAGGCTTCAATAGCCTTTTCTCGATCGACCACGAGTTTAAGAGTAACCGATTGCACCCGGCCGGCTGAAGTCCCGTGGCTTCCCCGCTTTACTTTGCGGGTGAGGATTGGGGAAATTTTGTAGCCGACAATCCGATCAAGAAGGCGGCGCGCTTGCTGCGCATTGACCAGGTCCATGTCGATATCTCGGGGATGATCGAGAGCTTCTTGCACAGCGGCTTTTGTGATCGATTGGAAGGCGACCCGCTTGATTTTGGTGCCTTTAGGAAGGATTGCCGCGATATGCCACGCGATCGCTTCCCCTTCGCGGTCGGGGTCGGGAGAGAGGTAGACCGTGTCGGCCTTCTTCGCTGCGTCTTGGAGTCGTTTGATGACGTCTTTTTTATCGGGAAGAGTTACGTATTTCGGTTCAAAATCGTGCTCCGTGGCAATGCCGAATTCCCTTTGAGGGAGGTCTCGGATATGGCCAAGCGAGGATTCAAAAATAAATTTGTCGCCTAAAAATTTTTTTAGCGTTTTAATTTTCGTTGGAGATTCAACAATAACAAGGGCTTTGCCCATAGCGCTTCCTTACAAATCGGGACATAGTAGCCGATCGGCGGTCGAATTGCAAGATCGGAGGTTAGATGACGTGTAAAAGAAAGGTTTGATTTTTTGCAACCATTGCCACATAGATTCCATGATGAAAAAGCTGCCGCAAATGACGATGATTCCCTTTTCCCCAAGAGCGAATTTGAGGCATTCTTCCGGTGATCTTGAGACCGGGAAATATTTTTTTTTTTTTTGTTGAGGTGCTTTACTAGAGTTGTCGTTTT
>CAZFWE010000010.1:0-15263 GCA_964522685.1 uncultured bacterium
GGGTGTGATGAAAGAAGAATCGGTCTTGTTCGTCGACGGACGTTATTTTGCAAATGCAGAGCGCGAAGCAAATTGCACTGTGAGATTGCTGGAGGGCACTGCGGTCTTCGATTGGTTGGAAGCAAAGGGAGTTAAAACGGTCGAGTTTGATGGCGCGTATACGAGCTATGATCGGTATCTAGCTTTGAAAGGACAGTTGAAGGGGATGGAATTGAAAGCCGGCTCATCACTTCTAAAAGAGCTCCGGGTGGTAAAGGATGCGAGCGAGATCGAAGCGATCAGAAAGGCGGCGGATCTCACTTGGCGCGGATTCAAGTTCATAGAAGGGCTTTTGAAGGAGGGAATTTCAGAAGAAGAGCTCGCTTTCGAATTCGAATTCTTCGTGCGTAAAAACGGAGCCTCGGGGCTCTCTTTCGAGCCGATCATTGCCTTCGGAGAAAATAGCGCATATCCTCATTATCGAGCGGGTAACGCGCAATTGAAAAAAAATCAAATCGTCTTGATCGATGTGGGGGCGGTGCTGAACTTGTATCGAGGAGACTTGACGCGGGTGGTTTTTTTTGGAGAGAAAGAGGCTCAGCTTTCGAAGATGCTAGTGTTGACCCAGCAAGCACAGGCGAAAGCGATCAGTGTGGCTAAGATCGGGATGAAATTCGGTGAGCTCGACAAAGCGGCAAGAGGTGTATTTGCGGAAAATGGGGTCGAAGAGTTTTTTACGCACGGACTTGGCCATGGAATTGGCCTAGAAACGCATGAATTTCCCAACATCCGCGCGGAAGGTCCAGACAAAGACGTCTTCTTAGAAGCGGGTATGGTCTTTACTGTTGAGCCCGGACTTTACCGTCCTGGACTTGGGGGAGTTCGCTGCGAAGACATGGTGCTCATGACCAAGGGCGGGCTTGAAAAATTATTCCCGGATGAACGCCTAGAATGAGTTTTAGAAAAAAAATTTTCTTCGCTGCATTCATTCTTTTTCTCGTTTTTTTGGGCCTTTTACTTCCATTTGTTGAAACGACCTTAAATCTAGTTACGTACAGCTTAAGAAATAAATACCCTCAGTATGAAATTCGCGACTTAACCGTGAATTTCGAAGTGGGATTTCTTGTATTTGGCACCTTTACCTTACTGCTATATACTCTAATCTTTTGGCTGATCATCCATCGAATTACCCGGCCTCTCCAGCAGATTATAGATCTGATTTCCCCCTATCAAGAAGGGAAAGCGGAATTCCTGCCGCCTATCCATATAGGGTCTTTGCCATCGAATGAGTTTGTAAAGCTCGCCAATACTTTGAATTCTTTGAGCGAACGGACCAAAAAACACATTGAATATTTGAAGCAGCAGAGAAAGGAAACGGAAGGGATTCTCGAATCGCTCGGAGAAGGGGTCATCGCTTTAAATCCATTGGGAAAAATCACTTTTGCGAACGAAGTCGCTTGCAATATTTTATCCAATCGGCACGAAGAGATCATCGGTCGCCCATTGGAGAAGATCGTATCTCAGTATCCAGATCTTCTCTTTCGCTGCTCTGAACTCGTCCTACAAGTGCTGCAAACATCGGACTCGATTGTAGAGACTTGGTCTTTGGGAAGAGGATCGAATCTCTATCTTCATTTGGTCGCGGCGCCTTTGGCAGACCAAAATGGAGCGATCATAGTTCTCCAAGATAAAACGTCCGATTACAAAGTCCTCGAAATGGGCAAAGATTTCATCGCAAATGCTTCGCATGAGCTTCGAACGCCGATCACCGTGATTCGAGGTTTTGCGGAAACGCTTCACGATCTTCCGAAATTATCGCAATCGATGATGCAAGATATTTCGGGTAAAATTCTCCGCACTTCTATCCGCCTTGAGAAGTTAGTAAAAAGCCTTTTGACCCTTTCGGATCTCGGGAATTTATCGGAAGAGGAATTCCAACCGGTCGATCTTTTGCCGATCGTCGAACAATGCAAAGCTCTTCAACTGGCTGTAAATTCCGAAGCTTTGATTTCAATTCATTGCGATCAGCCCAAAGCAATCGTTCAACTGGATGCGGATGTTTTTGAAATGGCCATTATGAATCTCTTGGACAACGCGATCAAATATTCGATCCCTCCGGCAGAAATAAAGATCCGGATTCAAACAAAACCCAGCTTCATTTTTGAAATCGAAGATAAGGGCATTGGTATTCCGGAATCAGAACTTCCTCATATTTTCGATCGATTTTACACGGTCGATAAGGCTAGGTCGCGGCAAAAAGGCGGAGCGGGGCTCGGCCTTTCAATCGTGCGGACCATCGTCGAAAAACATGGCGGTCAAATCGCAGTTTTCTCGCAAGTGGGAAAGGGAACTCTCTTTAGAATTACGAACCTGTCTGCGTAAAAAACACCCCAGTCGTTAAAAGTGTTGGCCTTATTCGATAGGAGATTCTTAGATTGTTATCTGTGATCAATTTTCTTCTATCCAGAAAATAGACCTCTTTCGAAACTCCATTTGCTTGCCAAAATTGCCATTTTTGGTGTCTTTTTCGCAAAATTTTTCGAAAAATCTGCTCAAAAAATCTTCAATTTTTTCAAACAAAGCGAGTTTCGAAAGAGGTCTAATGGGAATGAGCTCCTCGACTTGAACTCGACTTTGCAACTTTTTAGGCCAGCCAGCCTTGTCTATTTGTCCTCCAGATACTGGGAACGCTTCGAACTTTTGATTGGCTAGGCTTTAAAGGTGATAAAAAGTCTCCTACCGCAATCAAAATATCCCGAGGCTGGCTGGCCTAAAAAATTGCAAAGTCGAGTTGAATCATTTAAAAGTTTCTTTTATAAGGATTTTGATGAAGAAACTTTTCCTTTCGCTTTTTTTATTGACGGGCTCTCTCTATGCCACCACTTACACGGTGACGAGTACTGCGGATACAAATACAGCCGGCACGTTGCGCAACGCCATGTATAATGCCCGGGCAGGCGATATCATCGATTGCACAAATGGAGCGATTGCTGGACAAACGGTTTTACTCACAGCTTCACTGCCGGCATTGTTTAGCAGTGTAACATTTACGATGACTCCGGGCTCACCGGTGACGATCAACGGTAACAATCAGTTTCAGGCTTTTTCCATCGCATCCGGTTCGACCAACATATCCTATTTCAACCTCGAGAACTGCAGATCGGCAGGCGCGCCCGGAGGCTCCGGTTATGGGGGCGGCGGCGGCGGTGCGGGTGGCGGCGGAGGCCTTTATGTCCATAATGGAGCGAATGTCGGGATTAGTTATATCGAATTTTCAAGCTGCCAGGCTGTTGGCGGTGCGGGCGGTGCGGGGAATGCGGCTCTTATCAGCGGTGGCGGTGGGGGTGGTGGATATGGCGATACGACAAACAGCGGAATCGGCGGCGTGGGAGCAAGCAGCGGCGGTGGTGGCGGCGGTGGCGGGAGCACGGGCGGTGGCGCCGGTGGCGCTGGCGGCAGCGGAGCAGCGGGCACGGCAGGGACTGCAGGGACTTATTTTGGCGGCGGTGGCGGTGGTGGTGGCGGCACAACGGGGGCGGCAGGAGGAAATGCGACTGGCATTGCGGTGACATCGGCAATGACAATCCCTTACGCAGGCGGTGCTTCAATGAATACGAATAGCGGCGGCGGTGCGGGAACTTCCGCGAACGGCAGCCCGGCAACGACTGCATTGGGAGGTTCGGGCGGCAACGGAGCGGGAAGCGATAGCGGATTTGCTGGCGGCGGCGGCGGCGGTGGCACGGCCGGTGGAGCCGGGATCGGAACTGGCGGCGGTGGTGGTGGGAGCACTGGAGCTGGCGGCGCTGGCGGAGTTGACGGCGGCGGTGGCGGAGGAGGCTCCTCTGGGTTTGCAGGCGGCCAAGGCGGTTTTGGTGCAGGTGGTGGCGGTGGAGGAGCTGCTGGGGTGACTCTTTACGGCGGCGGCTCTGGCGGTGCAGGCGCTGGGTCAGGCGGCGGCGGCGGCGCGGGATTGGGCGGCGCAATTTTTATACAAAACAACGGACAGCTCACCATCGGAGATAGTTTAACTCTTATAGGCAATTCAACAGCTAGCGGCGTCGGCGGTGTTGGTGGCGGCTCTGGAACGGGAGTAAGCCTAGGTGCTGATATTTTTCTCCGTTCAGGCGGCAGCCTTTTCTTCAATAACTCTTTAGCCCCTCTGACAATCTCCAATTCCATCTACAGCGATCAAGGCGCTGGCGGTGGGGGAAGCGGTGGAGGTCTTACCATGAGTGGAATCAACACGATCACTTTGTCGGCTCCCAACTACTATACCGGCAATACCTCTTTTAACGCGGGAGCGATCCAGGTTGTTGCCGATAATTCGCTGGGTGCACCGACTGCTGGTCTTCTATTCTCGGGAGGAACCCTTCAAGTTTCTGCCTCCATGACGACCACCCGTTTGGTGACATTAGCTGGCAGCGGGACGATCAATGTCGATACGCTGGGGAATGTCTTTACGATCGACAATAGCGTGAATGCCATTACGGGAGCCGGCGCTTTGATCATGAGTGGGTTGGGAACTCTTGCGCTGATTGGAACGGGGACGAACACATATACGGGGGGGACAAATATCAACGGCGGCATTGTAGAAACGGCTGCAGACACTTATTTAGGCGCGAGCGACGGAAGGATTATGTTCAATGGAGGAACGCTTCAAATGGATACGGGTTATATAACTTCTGCGCGTTCGATTTTAATGAGTGGCATCGGGACAATCAATACGCAAAACCAGACGGTCACTCTTTCCGGTGTAATCAGCGGGGGTGGCAGCTTGATATCGGATGCTGGAACAGGAAGCTTGATTTTGACGGGAATAAACTCCTTTTCCGGAACAGCTACGATCTTGACGGGAACGTTGGAAGTCAATTCGGACAGTATGAAGGGAACGATCATCGACGACAACGCGGGGGCTTTTCTCATCTTTAATCAGACGGCCGATGGAACCTATGCTGGATCGCTCACCGGGAGTGGCGGATTCACAAAAGAGGGTATAGGGACTCTCACAATGACCGGAGATAGCTCTGGATATACCGGTGCTGTTGCTGTGACAGAGGGAGGGTTGAAAGTCAATGGCGTACTGGGAGGAAGCAATCTCACCAGCGCGGTAGGGACTGTCTTAAGCGGCAATGGGACCTACTCGATTGGGACATCCATTTGCAATGGATTTCTCCAACCGGGAGATTCTACCGGACAGGTCAATTTCTTAGGTGATTTAACCTTGACGGGAATGGCTGAACTCGACATCGAAGTGACGCCGACGCAGGCTGATTTCTTGTATGTATCGGGAACATTGACAGAAGGAGGCACTCTCTTGCTGCAGCCGTTCTCGGGATTCTATGGATTCGGCGTTGTTTATCCCATCATCCAAGCGGGTACATTTGCGGGCAGTTTTGCAACGATTGGCGTCTCCAACCCCGCATTCGATTTAACCCTCGAAACAATTGGGAATATCATTTATGCACGTCTTTTCGCGACGGTTCCGTTTGCAGATTTTCCAGCAGCCAACGGAAATATCTTAAGCGTTGCCAACAATCTCAACGCTCTTACCGCAGCAGGAGAGATCAATCTCAATTCTCCATTGGCCATGGCAATCGATTCGCTCATTGGAGCTAGTAATGCAACCATTAATGCTGCACTCGATCAATTGCATCCTGCTCTTTTCAGTAGCTTTTATGATCTGCAAGCGGAAGTGGGAAGTCAGATCATCGGGTTTTTTCATAAAAGGCCTGTCCCGACATGTGGCTGTAGCGGTCGCGGCCGCGGTTGGGCAGAGCCCTATGGCAACTGGCTCAATCAAGAAAACAAAGGCATCGAACTCGGTTTCAACGCCTATTCCAAAGGGATTGCAGCAGGCATTGATTGGGAAATAATCGATAACCTCGTCGCGGGATTTGGCGGCGCGTGGAATCACTCAGAACTCCATTGGCATAATGAGCGAGGCCAGGCGGATGTCGATGGCTTTTTCGGCGGAGCCTATCTTGATTTCGCAAGCGATTCCCTCTATGTCGGCGCATCGCTACTCGCTGGCCGTGATTTTTACAACACCTCTCGCAAGATTGTTTATACCAACGTCAATGAAGACGCTCATGGCGACTACAGCGGCTTAGACATTCTCAGCCAATTATCGACTGCTTATTTTCTGGGTCCCGAAAAATGCTGTCTTCTCCCATACTTCAACCTCGATTTTTTCTACTTAAGTCAAAATTCTTTTACGGAGAAAAATGCGCCAGGGCTCAATCTCGCGGTCGAAAGCAATTCGGGAATGACGATGAGAAGTGAACTCGGGCTCGGCCTTCAGGTAATCGATAGAAACCGCGAAGAGACACTGTGCATTTCGCCGCAAGTGGCGATGGGCTGGACCTCTATCTGTCCCCTTTTTCGCCATAAATATAAATCTACATTTGAAGGATACACGATCCCTTTCAGGGTCGTCGGATGGGACCACACATGGCAGCTCTTGACCCTGCGCTTTGGCTTGACCCTCTCTTACACATGTTATTCGTTTTCCGGCGAATATGCATTCGAATTGGCTCCCCAGTCGAGCACCCCACTCTTTGACCAAAAGGCGAATCTTAGGCTAGATGTTAGCTGGTGAGATTCAAGCGGTTGATACATCGTGGGACTGGTATTATCTAAGACGTAGCCATGCGTCAATGATATCTATTGAATCGATTATTGTCTTTTGGAATTTTTGAGTTCATTTGTGTATAAAATCTACAAATTTGTAAACAGCTTCTAATTACCAACGTTCTTGACTTGGATATTTTTCCGGATAGAGATGTGGGTTTCATCGTCTTCAGCAACAAGAGTTTTTTGTGAGGGACTTCCATGTTTGGAGCCGTTGAAATCGATTAGCTCCCACACTTTTGCATCTACGAAAGCGAGATGAGGATCATTTGCCCATTGGAGGATCGCCTCCAATCCCATGGGCTCCTTTTTATTCCCATGCAATTTCTGATAGAGTTTGTGCGCTGTTTTCTCTTCGAAAAAGACGGTCATGATTTTAGGATGTGCATGGAAAAGGCAGATCTGCGATGGCGTGCGTTCGATTTTGAGATAATCGAGAAGAGAGGGAAATCGTTTTTTCGTCCCTTTGAGAAGGACGTAGTAGATTGGCTGGAGTTGAGCTTCTTTGAGGAAAAGGGTTTCGAGAGCAAGAGCCTCTTTCTCCTTGAGCTGTTTTTTCGCGGAAGCCAAAAGATTGTCGAGGAGCTTGTATTCGAATTGTTTTTCGCTGCCGAACACTGCCGCTTGATAAAAAGTTCGGAGAAGCTTGGCCGCAGTCTCATAGAGGGGAAGATGCGCTTCCTTCCCTTCGGCGATGAGAGGAAAGAGATTTAGGCGAGCGCAGGATGGATTGATTTCGGGCAAAGGAACTTCTTGGAGAGGAGCTTCCTTCGAAGAAGAAGAATTCTTTTCTCTTTTTTCCGATTTGACCTTTATTCCGGGAAGGGTTTTGAATTGCTCCATTTCGCTTTGCTGCAAGAATCTCCGCTCGGCCCTTAAGAGGCCGAGATTTGCTTTTTGGTTTCGATGGGAAACGATTTGATTTTGAAACGAAGCTCCGATGCCATAGGAGAGGATGAAAAGAATTGCAAATACAAAGGGCAGGATATTCATTTTAAAATCTGGATCGGCTCTTGGGTTGGCAGAATAAATGCAAATTGCAAATTGGGCTCGCTTTTCTTTTTTTTGTCAATGCCGCGCCAAAGCTTGAGACGGATGATCGATGGAATGCCTCCTTGTTGTTTTGGCCAAAGAGGAAGCCAGGCCCAATTGGACAAGGGGGGGGTGGCCCCCTTGTTATTTTGTTGTTTTCCTAGCATCTCCCACTCGAGCGCCGTCACATCTTTGAACAAGACTTCTGTTCGGTAATCATTTTTCGCGAGCGTCCATTGGGTCAGGCAAAATTCACCTTTCTCGTTGAGATATAGACGGCTCGTGTTGGAGCCGCTGAAGGCTGGGTTGGGATCAACGCCGGCATTGTACAAGACGATGAGACTCACCGACTTTTCTTCGGGGAATTGGAGAGTGTAAAAACTGGGACCCTCGATTCCTGCGGGCTCGATGGAGGTGAACATCGATTCAAGTTTCTCTTGTACTCTCTCTTGCTCGAGAAGCACGGTTTGAGCGGCTTCGATTTTTTTTTCGATCGTTATATAGAAAACGAGAAACCGGAAGAGAAGAGAGAACAAAACTGAGGCGAGCCCCATAGCGATGACGATCTCTAAAAGGAAGACGGAGCGGGCTATTTTTTGCGGAGCGTGAGATAGCCGAGGCCTACGGCCCAAAGACCATAAGTTGCGAAGCTGGTCCAGTTTGGCCATAAAGAGGGCGCGGTTGTCGGCATAATGCCGAGGATGGTCAGCAGAGCAATCGCGATTCCGGTGCAAGCATCTCCTCCGATTAGGCCCGATGAGAGAAGAATCCCCCGTTCTTGGGTTGATTCATCAGAAGTATTGCGGTTCACATAGTATCTCACAAGGCCGCCCATCATTGTAGCAGTGCTGAGTGAAAGGGGCAAATAAAGACCGAGGGCAAAGGGAAGAACGGGTACTTTCAAGATAGCCATGACCAAAGCGATTGCGATTCCGGCTCCTACGAGAAAATAAGGGAGATCGCCACTGATGACTCCTTCTGCAATCATAGCGAGAAGCGTTGCTTGAGGAGCTGGCATGATAGAAGAGCCGATCGTATAGGCTTGATTCAAAAGATAGATGGTATATCCCAATGCCAAAGAGGGGATGATAATGCCGATGAGTTCTGCGATCTGCTGTCTTACCGGGGTCGCTCCCAGAAGAAAACCAGTTTTCAGATCTTGCGAGGTAGTTGCGCTCATGCAGACGATTGAACAAGAGACGGCTCCCATTGTAATTGCAGAGATTAAATAAACCCTTTCTGTCCAGCCCAAAAGGACGAAGATGATGCATGTGATGAGAAGGATCGCGATGATCATGCCAGAAACAGGATTCGAAGTCGAACCGATGAGACCAACGGTTACGCAGGTGACGGCGACGAAGAAAAAGCTTAAGATGACAAGAAGAATGATCGTTAGAAAATTCATCGGAAGGCCTGGAAAAAGCCATAAGAAGAGAACAATCCCCAAAGAACCGATGAGAACCCAGGCCATCGAGATATCGCGGTCGGTACGCTCAATATGGGAGCGTTTCCAAAATCCGCTGAGGAGTTCTTTGGCTCCAATATGGATGGCCTTGTAAAGGAGCGGAAAAATTTTTAAAAGACTTAAAAGCCCGCCCATTGCCAAGGCTCCTGCGCCGATGTATCGGATATAATAGCTCCAGATTTCATCGCTACTCAGTGCAGCGATTGCAGCTGTTGCTGGATAGATCGTTGCAATGCCGAGGCCGAATGCTTTAATCACGGGAATGATCACCCACCAGCCCAAAACGCCGCCAGCAAAAATGGTCGAAGCGATTCGGGGGCCGATGATGTATCCGACGCCTAAAAGAGCTGGTGTCGTATCGATGGCAAAGGTCGCCTTCTTATAGAAGATCAAAGACCAAGAGCCGACCTCTTCCCAGAGGAAGAGAGCGCTGGAACAGATTTTGTAGATAGCGCCAGCTAGAACACCCCAAAGCGCCATCATTGCGCCCTTGCTGCTAGATTCTCCTGCTTTTAAGATGGACGCGCATGCGGTTCCTTCGGGAAAAGGAAGGTTTTTATGTTCCTGTACAATGATGAAACGCCGCATTGGGATCATCATCAAGATTCCGAGAATCCCTCCGGTGATCCCGAGAAGGAAAATCCGGGCAACCGAGGGAGGATCTCCGAGCAGGATCAGGGCTGGGATCGTAAACACCAGAGATGCAGCCAGAGCTTCTCCGACCGTGGCCATCGTCTGGATGATGTTGTGTTCAAGGATAGTCGCCCCGCGGCAGAAAACTCGTAAAATCCCCATCGACATAATCGCCGCGGGGATCGAAGCGGATACGGTCGTGCCGATTTTGAGCGCCAGATACGCATTGGCAATCGCGAAGAAAAAACCAAAAATGAGACCGAAGAGAATGCTGCGGAAAGTAAGTTCTTTTACCTCTCTCGAGGTTGGAATATGCGGATGAAATTCTTCTGACATCATATAGTTTAGTAATGCAGCAGAAGCAAATTAAAGGAAAGCGCTGGATTTTTTTTCGACGATGAGCCGGTAGGTGGCTTTATGGCCATCGACCTCTACTTCGATTGCAACGAGACGGGAAGTTTTGCCCTCGTGCTCTTTTTCCCGAATCGTTTTGAGCGTGAATTTTCGGCGAACGCTTTTATCCGCGACCGGAGGAATCAATAGAGGAACCGATGGCAGCTGATAGATTTTGCTCTTCTTTGAAAGTGCAGGGATCTGCTCCCACCGGAATTCCCCCTTCAGAAATTTTTCCCGGATCTCTGTATAGGTCCAGGCTGCGATTCGGTTCGCTTCAATTCGCTGGATCCGCTCTTTTTCCGCCCTATGGAATTGCGTCGGCTGCTGGATTAAAGGCACTAGGACTAAAATAATTAAGGTTAGTGCGATCAAAATTTCTAAAAGAACCGCCGGCTTTTTTTGCATACCGGAAATTTTAACAGACAATAGTCTTTTAATAAATGGAAAGATCTTGTAATATCTTTTCCAAATGATACAAACAAAAGCTCTATATAATCTTTTACGCCTCAACGCCAAAGAAGATCCCAGTATAAAAGTCGATCCTTGGGTACTGGAAGATTTTCGACTGTTGCCGATAGAGGCAATTTTTAGCCGTTTATCCTCGCTGAACGTCCATCTCGATCGGAATGCATTCACCCATTATGCAGGCGAATGCGATTCTCCCGAAGAACTCGCCGAACTTCTTTTGGATGAAGAGAAGGATTCTGTCATCTGCGATCACGTCTACTTGCTTTTATTCGAGCTTTGGAGGCGTCTCTTGCCTGAACGTCAGTCCCTCTCGATTTTTTGCGATGAACTCGACCGGCGTATCGAAGAATACGAGGACGGCCTCTCGACGAGTGACGAACCCATTCAAGATGGATTAGCCAATCTTTTGGAAGTTTTGCAAGAGCATGTCGATCATGGAATGGCGCCCAAAGAAGCGTTTCATTCTATTTCCTATTACTGTGCAAATGATCTCGAATGCTTCCTCTTTGAAATGATCGTCGAACTCCTCGATGAGGGAAATCTACTCTATGCGCAAGAACTTTTGGAAGAATTTGAACCTTACATCCAAGACCCATTCCAATTCGAGTTTTTAGCCGCTCGCGTGCTCTCCTTTACCGATATCGGCGAGTCCAATCAGAAGATCTCTCTGCTTCTGAAGAAAAAGCTCGAGCCGGAATTGCTTTTTGAGATCCTCCATCTTTTGGTTGCATCGGGAGAGCATCATCTTTTTCAAGATGCGATGAAAAAACTCCTCCCGGAACTCAAAACGGAAGTGGAATTCCAAGAGGTCGTAGAATTAGCTGCTGATTATTACCGTCGCCTCGACCAAGACGAACAGGAACAAGCGATCTTAAAACTCAAAGCAAAACGGTCAACAACCGCTGCCGAGCTAAATCCTTCAGATCCAGATCTTCGCAAATTCGAAGAATTGGTATTTTCTGCCGTGGAATAGCGGCTTTTTTCTTACTTGGAATAGAGTTCTCTAATTAGCTGTGGAAGATGTTCAATTAAATAGAAAGGAATCGAAAGAACATTGTTGTTTAGGGAAAAGGGAAGCTCTGAAATACGCACACCAAATAAGCATTTTTTTTCTGAAAGAAAGATTTTCAATGAACGAAGAGAGCCTATCGCTCCTGATTTTACTTCTATCGGTATAATTTGAGAGTCGACTGTCGTCAAAAAGTCTATTTCAGCGCTGCTGCTTTTTTCTTCCCGAACCCAAGAGAATAGATTGTTAGATTCTTCTTTTCCAGTATATGCAATCAATTCCTGTCCAACAAATTGTTCAGCTAACGCGCCATCGTTGATAAGAATTAGATTTTCTTTAAATAAGAGTTCAAGGCCAAGGTTGCATGCTCGTTGTACAAGGCCAATATCGAGAAAAAGATATTTGCATTTTTTTTCGTTCCTATGACTGATCAGAGGCATTCCAGATGCGGAAGTTGTGTGTACTAAAATAATCAAACCTGCATCACAAAGCTTTTGAAGAGCATTTTTTAATGTAGAAGGAGAAGCTTCGGGATCTAATGTTGAATATTTAAGCCATTGACCTACTAATCCAGGTGCTTTTGTAAAAATGGTTTGCAGATGTTTATGGGGCATTCGGTTTGCATATTTTCCGAAATCTTTACGAAATGTATCTAAAATTGATGTTTGAATATCTTGGCATTGTAAAAGACTTTTTGAATCTAAGTATTCAGAAATTACAGCAGGCATTCCTCCGAGAGCGAAGTATTCATGAACCAAGGAAAGAAGCTTTTGGTGAACGATCTCTTCAATGAAATTTCCTATATGAAGAGATTTTAAATAATCTCTCAATTGCGAATGACCAGATGCATTCAGATATTCCCCAAAGGACAAAGGTCTTAAATGCATGAATTGAATGCGCCCTACTGGCACTCGAAAATCAGCATCATTTAATATAAATTCAAGTAAAGAACCTGCGCCAATGACATGTAGATCAGGCATTTCTTCCTTGAAATAGCGGAGTGCCACAATCGCTTGAGGACATTCTTGAATTTCATCGAGAAATAAAAGGGTTTTCCCAGGCTGAATGGGAATGCCAGAGGTAAGTTCAATCGCTCTGGCGATATTTGCCGGATCTAACGATTTGAAGCAATTTTTGTATTCGGGATTCCGCTCGAAATTGAGACTCACACAATAGGTAAAGTGCTCTTTTCCGAATCGGTTAACTAGAAAGGTCTTTCCGACTTGCCGCGCTCCTCTTAGAATGAGAGGCATAAATTTTTTTTGATGTTTCCAGCGGATTAAATCAGCCTCAAGATCTCTTTTCATGACCACCCATTTGCCTAGAAATATATAGTATAGGCGCGTCTTTTACAAGGCATTTTTTTATATTTGCCTTGTATTTTACAAGGCATTTATTGTAAGTGCCTGAATATTAAAATAATACGTTAGTCAAAAAACAAGGGCTGATATTGCCTTTAATCTTTTGTCAGGCAGACGAGTTGAAAGCGCAAGTAGTCGCAGGAAGCCAGGATGTATTTTACGCCGCTTTTTTCTCCGAACAGGCTGTAGCCGGCTTTGAGGTTGTGAAGATGGCCGAAGACGCAGATGTCGATCTTCTCTTCTTCTAGGATGGTTGATACGCGAGAAGGCTTTAAATCGTGGCTGATGGGCGGATAGTGGGTCATGGCAATGCGGAGTTTGGCATCGGGCTTGAGAAGATTCAAACTCAACTTCAGGCGTTGCAGTTCTCGTTCGAACAGTTTTTCGGTCAAGTCTTCTTGGATCTTTTCTTCCGGCTCTTTTTTTGCGCGCGGGTTTTCCTTGAATTCGACGAATTGGCCGAATGAGTATTCTGGTGTATCCCAAAGGCGGGCGCCGCCGATCGAAACTCCTTTCCAATGAAAGGCGTTGTTTTGAATGAGGTGGATAGAAGGTGGGAGGATCGGCGCGATTTTATTGAGAGAGCCCCACCAATAATCGTGATTGCCTTTGAGGAGAACTTTTGTTCCGGGAAGATTGTGGATCCATTGGAGATCGAGAAGAGCGTCTTCAACTTTCATGGCCCATGAGATGTCGCCAGGAATGAGGACGAGATCTTCTTGGTTAACCACGGATTGCCAATATTCTGCAATTTTCTCGGCATGGCCAGCCCATTCGGGGCCAAAATAGTCCATGCTCTTATTTTTGACTCCAAAACTTAAATGCAGATCTCCGATTGCCCAAATGTGCATAGGGCAGATCATAAGTCTTTTCGGCAAAATGTGTCAGTACAAAAATCCGAATAGCCAAAGAGGGATTTTTGCTCCAATGCCTTGCTCGATTTCATCGCAAGCCAATTAAAGTAAGGAATGCAATGCGTTGTTAATAATGAATGATTTATAAAATAAAACCGTCAGGAACGCTGGTGCCGGCTGTCACAATGATGATTCCGTCCCGGATATAAATCCCTTCAGAATCATAGTGGTCGAGGTTTTTCTCATTGATTAATTTGACGTTATCTCCGATCCAGACATGTTCGTCGATAATGGCTTTTTCGATGAGGCAGTTTTCTCCGATCCCAAAATTTATCTCGATTGGCTTGTCATTATGGAGGGGTGGCATATAGAGGTGATTGCCCATCATAACTGTGTGGCGGATAACGCTTCCTTTCCGGATGTGGGAGCGAAGCCCAATTACAGAGTGGCTGATTTCAGCCGCTTCAATGATACTCCCTTCGCAAATGATCGATTGGACGATTTTTGAGCACTCGATTCTGGGGCCTGGAAGATAGGTCGGGCGCGAATAGATTGGATTCGTTTCATCATAGGTGTCGAGCCCTTTTTTTTCTTCGGTAAGCATGAGATTGGCTTCGTAATAAGAGGCGATAGTGCCGATGTCTTCCCAATATCCGTGGTAAAGGAATGAGTAAGTTCGATTCTGTTTGACCGCAGTGCTGATCAAGTGGAATCCGAAATCATCGCGCGGATCGCCTTGAAGCAGCGAAATTAAGATTTCTCTCCGGAAGACATAGATGCCCATAGAGCCGAGGTAACAAGCTTCTTTAGCTGGCTGCAGGTGCCACTCCGCAAAGAATGCAGGAGCGAGCTCGAAATTCTTCAAGAGCGTTTCTTCTTGTGGTTTTTCGATGAAATCAAGGACTTTTCCAGTCTTATCGATGTTTAGAAGACCCATTCTCTTGGCGTCTTTATGGGGAACGGGAATCGAGGCGATGGTCAAATCGGCTTGTTTTTCTTCAGCAAACTCGAGCATGCTTTGGAAATTGATGTTATAGAGCTGATCGCCAGAGAGGATGAGAAAATAATCAGCAGACGATTTGAGGATCGTAGCGAGATTTTTTCGCACCGCATCCGCAGTGCCGTTGAACCATTGTTTTTCCCCCTTCTCGTTTTCTTGCGGAGAGAGGACGTCTACGGAACCGGGATTGAAGTGATCGAATTGGTACGTTTGGTTGATGTGGTGCTGGAGTTCTCCGGAAAGGTATTGGGCGATGACGAAGATTTGGCGGAAATCGGAGTTGATCGAATTAGAGATGGGGATATCGATGAGGCGATAGCGGCCGCCATAGGGGACGGCGGGTTTGGAATGGTGGATTGTCAATGGATAGAGGCGCGTGCCTTGGCCGCCGGCGAGAACGATGGTAGCAACTTGTATGGGCCGCTTCGGCATAAGG
>CAZFWE010000011.1:0-14898 GCA_964522685.1 uncultured bacterium
CCCTTTTGAGGCCACTCGCATCCCTTCCTCCTCGCCAACCCGCGTGGGGTTGGGCTCATCAGAAGTGAGTGGGCGACTATGGTCGCCCTTGCAAAAGACCTCAAAATCATCAATTTTTCTGGGTGCTAGAATTTTGCAATTGCCTCTTTTAGGTCAATTGAACGCGACCCAGAGGCTGAATCCGGATTTCAGGAACGATCTCCTGGTAGGAGATGACCGACATTTCGGGGAATTCTCCTTCGATGAGCTTCCGGACGAAACGTCGGACGTCGATCGCAGTGAGGAGTACGGGAGGCTGGGCGCTTGGCGGAGGGGGGGCAATCGTATTCCGCATTGCGTGGAGGATCATCTGGACCGAATCGGGATCGAGGGCGAGATACGAGCCGGCGGAGGTTTGCTTGATGGCGCCTCGGACCATGTCCTCGATTTCAGGGTCGAGAAGATAAACAGAGAGGACGCTTTGTCCTTGTGAGTATTTGTAGCTGATAAAGCGGCGCAGCGAAGAGCGGACGTATTCGGTGAGGAGAACGGTGTCTTTTTCGGTCTGGGCCCATTCGCTGAGCGCTTCGAGGATTGTTCGGAGGTCTTTGATCGAGACTTGCTCCTGCACGAGCCTGCGGAGGATTTCAGTGAGCTTTTGGAGAGGAACCAATCGGGTCACTTCTTTGATCAGGTCGGGGAACGATTTTTCGATGAATTCGAGGATCGCGCGTACTTCCTGGATGCCGATGAATTCGCTCGCGTATTGGCGGTAGAACTTCGACAAATGTAAGATCATCACTTCGAGGCCCGTCCAGTACCGGATGCCGGCTCGTTGGAGGATTTCTTGGTATTTTTCATCGACCCAGAGGCTTGGCATGCCAAGAGTGCCCTTCGAGGTAATAAAGGGGAGATTATAGCGGCGCAGAGTCTCTTCAGTTTCATTGGTCAGGAGGTGTTTGAGGATGAGCTTGCCTCGCAAAATGGGAACCTCGTTGAGGTGGATCGCGTATTCGTTCGGCTCAAGAGTGGGCGATTCGGTTCGGACGTGAACGCCTGGGAAACGGACGCCGAGATCTTGGTAGAGAGCATGGCGCATTTTGGGGATCATCTGGTCGATAAACGTCATTCCCTGCTTGTCTTTGCGAATGCTTAGCGAAATGGCGGTGCCCACTTCCAAAACGACCGGAAGGGTAAGCGCGTAATCTTCGGCGCTGCCGCCGGCCACTGCGTGCCCCGGAACATCGGTATCCATCGCGCTGATGCCAGCCGCAGCTTTAGCCATCGCCTTCTTAGAGTTTTTCCAGAAGACGTAGCCGGTCACGCCGACAGCGGGAGACAAGAGCAAGAACGGCCAAGCGGGGAATCCGGGGATGGCAGCCATTAAGAAAAGGACGGAGCCTGAGATCATCAAGGCTTTCGGCTGGCGGAGGAGCTGTTCGGAAATCTCTTTTCCGAGGTGGGAGTCTTTCTTTTCGCTCGAGACGCGCGTCGTAACGATACCGGCTGTGATCGCGATCATCAGGGCGGGAATTTGGGAGACGAGGCCGTCGCCGATGGACAGAAGAGCGTAAATTCTTGCGGATTGCCCAAGTGACATCCCGTGCATCGTCACACCGATGATGAGGCCTCCGATGACGTTGATGATCACGATCACGATGCCAGCGATCGCATCTCCCTTGACAAACTTCATCGCTCCGTCCATCGCTCCATAGAGCTGGCTCTCTTTCGTCAGTCCGAGTCGCAGTTCGCGAGCTTGTTGTTGGTCGATGATGCCAGAGCGCAGGTCAGCATCAATTGACATTTGCTTTCCAGGCATGGCGTCCAAGGTAAAGCGAGCAGCAACCTCGGCAACTCGCTCAGCGCCCTTGGTCACGACGATGAATTGGACGATCGTGATGATCAAGAATACGACGCCGCCAACGACATAGTTGCCTCCGACGACGAAATTTCCAAACGCGAAAATGATTTGTCCTGCGTTGTGGTTGAGCAAAATCTGACGCGTCGAGGAAATATTTACGCCGAGGCGGTAGAGAGTCGTGATGAGCAATAGAGAGGGGAACATCGATAGATGGACGGCTTTTTGGATATAGAGAGCGACAAAAAGTAGGCAAACGGAGACTGCGAGGTTGATCGCGATCAAGACGTCGATGACATGAGGCGATACGGGGAAAATCAACATCATGATGATGCCGATGATCAAAGTCGCAAGGACCAAATCGCTTGAGCCCGAGATGGAAGTCAGGGCCCGCTCGCCGCCTAGAAAGCGGATGATATTATCGAATAATTTCTTCATCGTAACAGCTCTTCATTAAGATCTGGGTTTTCTTCCAGCGATTTAATCCATTTGAGAATTTCAGCCACAGCTTCATAGGTGTCTTCTGGAATATACTCTGAAATATGCCCTCTTGTATAGAGCTCTCTTGCTAGATCTACATTTCGCATGATCGGAACTTTGTTTTCGAGTCCTATTTTTATAATTTGATCGGCCAGAACGCCTCTTCCCATCGTCAAAATAATCGGCGCTGGCTCTTCTTCTGGATTGTATTTTAAGGCGACTGCGATGTGGGTCGGATTGGTGATAATTGCGCGGGCTTTTTTTGCGGCTCGAGGCCCGTCTTGGTAGGCGATTTCTCGAAATTGCTCGCGTCGTTTTCCTTTGATCATCGGATCGCCTTCCGTGTCCTTGAATTCTTGCTTTACCTCGAACTTTTCCATCTTCATTTCTTTCGCGAAGTTTTTTTTCTGGAAGGCCAAGTCGAAAAGGGCGATCAAAAGAAAGAAGATCCCCACTCGGATTGCGACTGTTACAAGAAAGTCATTAACGACTAGGGCACTTCCGATCACTGGCATGAGCACCGTCGTGATGATCTGGGGCAAGCTCTGCCAGATCACCAAGCCGATAATGATCGCAGCGCCTAGGATTTTCGCGATCGACTTGATCAGTTCGATCAACACTTTTAGTTTGAATTTTTGCTTAATTCCCTCGATCGGGTTGAGCTTTTTCAGATCGAATTTCATCGCTTCGAACGAAAAGACAGGCCCGACCGTAAGGAAGCTGACGAGAGTGCCGACTACACATACCATCAGCATCAAGGGAAGGCTTGTAGAGAGGATGATATTTAACGACTTGGTCAGATACCCTGGCGCCTTGCCCATAAAGTCTTGTTCGACTGTCGCGACGTCTTTGAACATCATCACCATGAAGCTGCCGATCTCATTGAAGAAGTATCCAACCGATGCGAGAGCTCCCGTGATCGAAACGACAAACGTAAATGCTGCGGGCATATCTTGGGCTTTTGCAACCTGCCCTTTCTTGCGCGCGTCCTTTAGCTTCTTAGGGGTTGCCTTTTCGGTTTTTTCTGCCATTGATGAGTGCTCTCTACTCCATCATAGCGGAACGGCAATTATTTCATATTGGGTTTTCCGAGTTGTAAAATAATACGAACATAGGGACGCCCGATAGGACTCGTGGCACCTGTTCTGCCTCTGCAGATTTTTGTCCTTAGTTATGATAGAAGAGGATCACATCGCCGTCTTGGACGATGTATTCTTTGCCTTCCGATCTCGCTTTTCCCACTTCCCGGGCCCCGACACGACCCTGGTATTTGATCATGTCGTCGAAAGAGATGACTTCTGCTCTGATAAATCCCTTTTCGATATCAGAGTGGATTTTGCCGGCAGCTTCCGCTGCGGGCGTTCCTTTGTGGATGGTCCAGGCGCGCGTTTCAATCTCCCCGGATGTGATGTAGGTGATCAGATCGAGGAGGTTGAATGCTTCTTTGATCAGGCGGTCTAGTCCTGATTCTTTGAGACCGAGGCTTTGGAGAAACTCTTGGGAGTCTTTCTCATCGAGCTGAGAAATTTCTTCTTCGAGTTTTGCGCAGACGGCAATCACTCGGCTCCCTTCTTTCGCGGCGTATTCGCGCACTCTCCGCACGTAAGAGTTCTCCATGGCAGGAACATCTTCTTCTCCAACATTGCAGACGTAAAGAATTTTCTTTTTCGTGAGGAAAGGGTAGAGTTTGGCAATTTCTTCTTCGGCAGGGGTCAGGGAAAGGGAGCGAAGAGGGAGGTTCTGGTTGAGATGATCTTGCGCTTTTTTGAAGAAGTCGAGAGTAGGGACGAGCTCTTTTTTTCCCTTGGCCTGCTTTTCGATCCGCTGTAAAGCATTTTCAGCCATTTGGAGGTCGGCGAGAATTAGCTCTAGTGTAATCACTTCGATATCCTCGATCGGATCGATGCGGCCAGAGACGTGAATTACTTTTTCGTTTTCGAAGCAGCGGACGACTTGGACGATCGCATCGGTTTCGCGGATGTGGGTGAGGAACTGGTTGCCGAGCCCTTCTCCTTGCGAGGCGCCTTTCACCAGTCCTGCGATATCGACGAAAGAGCAGGTGGCGTAGATGATTTTTTTGCTATGTGACTGTTCGGAAAGGACATTGAGCCGTTTATCGATTACATTTACGATCCCGACGTTTGGATCGATGGTGCAGAAGGGATAGTTCTCAGAAGGGATTTGCTTGCGAGTAAGCGCATTGAAAAGGCTCGATTTGCCGACGTTTGGCAATCCGACGATGCCGCAGGATAGATTAGACATGGAATTCCTCGTTGGGATTAAAGGAGAAAATAAGAGGCTGTGTAGTTGGCGATACTGGAATCGCAAGTTCTATGGTTCGATTTTTGATAATAGCTGTGTTATGAAAGAGTGGGTAGGAGCCATCGGGTGGCAGCACAAGATCTTCCGCAGAAAAACATTGCGATGGGGCAAAGAGCAGGTGCGGCCGGCCGAGAAGTTTTTCGGCAAGGGAAAGATCTCCCGCTTGGATGGCATCGCGAATCTCGGTACTTGAAACACCGGGAATTTTGTCGATGTACTCAATACACACGCCATTTTCTTTGCCCCATGCGCACACATTGGGTTCTATCCCTTCGCGACCTCTGCCAAAAAAGGAGCCTTTGCCGAGGACGATATGGGAGGCGGGAAGTCGTTTTAAAAATTCGGTGTAAGTCAGGGAAGCGAGTTCTTTGGTAAATTCTAAAAGGAGGCAAAAGTCTGTTTTTAGAAGTAATAATTTAAGTGGTAGCGGCATGATTGCAGGGGGGGCTTTAGCTGGGCACAGCGTTTTTAGGGGATGCTCTAAAAACGTCAGGGCGCAAGTGGGAACGCCATAAGATTGGAGTCGGGAGAGAATCGTCTGATGCCCGAGATGAAGCCCATCAAAGGTGCCAATCGCAAAGGCCATTGGAGTTGGCGGAAGGGCTTCGAAAGAGGTGATTATTTGCATACCTATTACCCTTCGGTTAATAGATAGGGGGTTATGTCGAATCCGGGGGTCTGAAGTTGCTCTTGCGCAACGGCATTTTCAAGACGAAAAAATCCAGAGCGGAGACGGGTCAGCGAGGTGAGATGGCCGCCTGTGCCAAGCAATTGACCGATGTCATGGGCAAGACTGCGGATGTAGGTGCCTTTACTGCAGACCACGCGAATGGCGGCTTCGGGATATTCATAGCGGAGAAGTTGAATTTGGACGTGGACTTTGACGGGGTGCCGTTCGACGGTGAGTCCACTGCGGGCGAGATCGTAGAGTTTTTTGCCTTGGATTTTTTTTGCGGAGTACATCGGCGGGACTTGGAGGATATCGCCTTGGAACGATTCCAACACCGCCATCAGTTCTTGCAGTGTAGGGGTTTTATCGGAGCGGCTCACGATTTTTCCTTCGATGTCGTAAGTATCTGTAGCAGCTCCTAAATAGATGACTCCTTCATATTCTTTTTCGGCTCCCAAGAACTGATCGCTTTGACGGGTAAAATTGCGGCCGATCAACATAACCATGAGTCCTGTAGCAAAGGGATCGAGAGTTCCAGAATGTCCGATTTTTTCGATTTTAGTGAGTCTGCGGAGGATAGAGACAAGACGGAAGGAGGTAGATCCTTTTTCCTTATTGACTAGTAGGATCCCGTCATTCGGAGTCATTCGTGGGCTCGGGACGGGAACGGCGTTCTTGTTCGATTTTACCGAGGATTTCCTGGATGCGAATGAATTCATCAAGCGAGTTGTCGAGCTTGAAAGTGAGTTCCGGGAAATAGCGGAGTTCGACTTTTTTGGAGGCATGGACTGCGATAAAACCGGCCGCCGATTGAAGTGCGGCAAGCACTTTTGGCTTTTCAGCATCGGGGCAGAGCAAGCTGATCGACACTTTCGCATGGTGCAGATCCGCAGACGTTTCCACGTTCGTCACAGTGATGAACGTATTGATGTGGGGGTTCTTCACTTCTCTCTGGATCACTTCGAAGATGACCTCTTTCAAGAGGGAATTGATCCTCTCGAGTCTATTTTTCTTCATAGATCTTGCTCGAGATAGGTAATTTCATAGGCCTCGAGGACATCGTCTTCTTTAACGTCGTTTCTTTGCCCTTCGAGCAGAATTCCGCATTCAAAGCCTTCTTTGACTTCCTTGATATCTTCTTTTCCCCGTTTGAGCGAGGCAATTCTTCCCTTCCAAATGATCTCTTTGTCTCGAATCTGACGGACTAAGCAGTTGCGCTTGATGATTCCTTCGCTGATCTGGCAGCCGGCGATTAGGCCTAGCTGAGAGGATTTGAAGACCGCTTTGACAATTGCTTTGCCAATTTCCGTTTCTTGTTCGATCTTGTCGAGGAGCGTACGCATCCGCTCTTTGACATCATCGACGATATGATAGATGACGTCGTGGCTGAGCACCTGAACCTTTTTCTGCTTGATGAGGTCGGCGGCATGGCTTTCGATGTGCGTATGGAATCCGATGATCGTCGATTTTGAGGCAAGGGCCAAATCGATGTCTGATTCGGAGATTTCGCCGACATCGGAGTGGACGATTTCGAGACGTACTTTTTTTGAATGGATTTTGAGGAGCGAATTTTTAAGAGCTTCCAAAGAACCTTGTACGTCGGCACGGAGGATCAGGGGGAGGATCTTCATCTCGCCGCTCTCTTTCTTCGCCATCATCTTCTCAAGGCTTGAAATTTTGGCCTGTCCAGCGCTTCTGATTTCGCCTTCGGAACGCGCTTCGGCTAGTTCACGAGCTTCTTTTTCACTCTTAACGACGATGAACTCAGATCCAGCCAGTGCTAAATCGGAAAGACCAGTGATCTTGACAGGCATGGAGGGGCCGGCTTCTTCGATGGCCCGGCCATATTCGTCTTGCATTGTCTTGATGCGTCCGAAATGGGAGCCGAAAACGATGGCGTCATTTTTACGCAGCGTTCCATTTTGCACAAGGACTGTAGCGACAGCGCCAAGGCCTTTGTGCATTTCCGATTCGAGGATCGTACCGCGTGCTCTTGAATTAGGATTTGCTCTTAGCTCGAGAATTTCGGCTTGGAGGGCGATCATTTCTAGAAGTTCTGTGATGCCGAGGCCTGAAACGGCCGAGCAGTTAACGGTGATCGTAGTTCCCCCCCAAGCTTCAGGCAGAAGTTCTCGATCGGCGAGTTCTCGATAGATTTTCTGCGCATCGAAGTTGGGTTTATCGGCTTTGTTTAGAGCTACGAGAATCGGACACTTGGCTTCGCGAGCTTGACGGATCGCCTCTTCCGTCTGTGCGCGTATTCCTTCGTCTCCAGCAATGACGAGGATGACGATGTCGGTGACGTTCGCACCGCGCGATCTCATTTCGGAGAACGCTTCGTGGCCAGGGGTGTCAAGGATTGTGACGTCGCCAGCAGCGGTCTTCACTTTAAAGGCTCCGATATGCTGCGTGATCGCTCCGGCTTCGCCTGCGACGCGATTCGATTTGCGGATCGAATCGATGAGGCTGGTTTTGCCGTGGTCGACGTGGCCCATGAACGTAACAACAGGAGGTCGGAGGTTGAGAGCGTTGCCTTCTGTTTTTTCAATTTCCTGGCGGATCGTCTGATCTGTAATCCGGATTCTTTTCTCTTCTGAAGTATCGATTTTGATGTCGCAATCGAAATCATGCCCGAGAAGCTGGATCGTCGTTTCATCGTCGAGATAGTCATTCAATGTGAGTATGACTCCCTTCATGAGGAGTTTCGAAATGAGCTGCGATGCCTTGAGTTTCATCTCCTGCGCAAGATCTTTGATCGTGATTGGAATGCGCACGCTTAAGTTTTTAGGGCGGATGACGATTTCTTCTTGGTATCTTTTTACAGGCTTATGCTGCCGGCGCTTGCGCCATGCTTCGTTATCGATGTCTCTAAGGCCTTGGCGGTCCCGCGAGTCGATACGGGCTTCTTTTTTTTTTTTGTCTGTTTTTAATTCTTTTGCCTTCGCTGCAGGAGTTGGTGGAAGTTCGATCTTTTTTGCAGGTCCTTCATGATTCACTTCTTTCGCTGCCTGAACTTCTGGCTTCGAACTTATAGGATGAGGCTCTCCTTTTTGTTCTGTTTCAGACGCAGCGACTTGAACTTCCTGCGCGGTCTCGAGGATAGGAGTTTTCTCTATCGTCGATTCTTCGACGGGAGATTCAATCATTGAATTCATTTCAGCATCGGGCGAGGTCTTCATAATGCGGGTTTTGCGCTTTGGCGGCTCTTTCAAACTTTCCGCTTCTTTTTCACGCGTAGAGCTAGAGAGAGTCTTTTCCGCTTGCTTGAGCGCCGATGCAACAGTGGAGTCTTCTTTCAGCCGAGTCAGCTTTTTTTGGGGTTCCAGAGAATCTGGCGCTGGCTTTTTCCCCGGTTCCACAGTAGAGGATTGTTCAGTAGATCCTTGAGGTTCTTTTGTTCTACTGAAAGCTTGTGCAAGCTGCGTGTTTTTAATATTCAGTTTAATTTTGGCCAAGAATTAACCCTTTCTTTTGCGCGTTTGTTCCAGCACTTTATCGGCTAGGTCATAGTAGTTGACGCCTGGAACTTTTGTTGGAATTTCAATCGGATCCGCTTTCATGAGTTTGCGGAGCGTATCAAAGCCGGCGGACACCAAACTCTCTGTGATTAAGCCGCTAACTCCTTCGACTTTGAGTCGATCGTCGAACGTAGAATCTTCGGATTCGGAGAGTTCAGCCATATGGATCGAGAGAATTTTTTGATATTCGCTGAGTTTTTGCACTTCTAGATCGCGCTGCAATAGTTGGCCGATCAGTCGTGCGTTCATTCCTTTCTTGCCGATGACGATCGGATAGTCTTCATCAGCGACTACAATGGAAATTTTATGGTCAATGGCTTTGATTTTTTTAATCACTGCAGGGGCTAGGAGATTTTCCAAGAGTTGCTCTGGGTCGTCGGAGTAGGGGACGACGTCGATTTTTTCGTTGTTTAGTTCACGGATGATATTTTTAATACGCGTCCCGCGGACTCCGACGCAAGTTCCCACAGGATCTACTTTTGGGTCATAGGATCTGACGGCTAATTTGGTGCGGTAGCCGGGATCACGGACGATTTTCTCAATGGCGACCGTTTTGTCGTGTAGCTCGGGAACTTCTTGGATGAAGAGAGCTGCGACGAATTCAGGATGGCTTCGAGTTAAAATGACCTCGGCGCCTCCGCTGTCGGTATCGCGCACTTCGAAAAGGAGCGCTTGGACTTTTTCTCCGACGTTGTATCTTTCGAGTTTTGGATAGTTGCGCTCTGGGAGGATCGCTTCGACTTTGCCCAGATCGACCACAATTGTGCGGCCGCGGATAAAGCGTTTGACGGTTCCAGAGATGATTTCGCCGACTCGGTGGCGGTATTCTTCGTAAATGACATCTCGCTCAGCGCCTTTGAGTTTTTGGGCGATGATCTGTCTGGCCGCTTGCGCTGCAATTCGCCCGAAATCTTGGGGCGTGATCGAAATCTCGAGCCATTGGCCAGTTTGGCATTCGGGCTCGAGTGCTTTTGCGTCTTCGATGGAAATTTCCTCGAGGGGGTTGGAGACTTTCTCGACGATTTTCTTCTGCGTATAAACTTCAATTTCACCGGTTTTAGGATGAATTTCAACGCTGACTTTTTCACCCAGACCTTTCACGCTCTTCCGAGCGGCGGCGCGGAGGCTGTCGGCAATCGCATTTATGACGATTTCCCGTTTGATCCCCTTTTCCCGTTCAAGGTATTCGAAAATTGCTATCAGATCTTTATTCATCCTAAACCTTGCCTAAATTATTATAGTTCTTCTTCTTCGTCGTCTTCGCGTTCTTCTCGATCGCGCGTCTTTTTCTTCCCTTTTTTGCCTTTTGAGCCGATGACGATATCATCGCGGTTCTGCTGGTTTTTTTCGATCAGGTATTCTTTGATCGAAAGGGCGATTTTCTTGTGCTCTGGATCGAGTTTGATCACCTTCGCAGTGACTGCATCTCCTTTCGCTACGACATCTTCGACTTTGCCAAAAGGTTGGTCGGAGATTTCCGTTACGTGGATCAAAGCTTCGATTCCATTATCGAGTTGAACAAAGGCTCCGAAAGCGGTCGTCTTTGTGATAACGCCGTGAACCAAAGAGCCGACTGGAAGTGTCCGTTCGATGCTTTCCCAGGGATTTGTGCTCAATTGCTTAACGCCAAGCGTGATTTTTTTGCTCTCTTTATCGACGGAGAGGGTCACAGCTTCCACTTTGTCGCCTTTTTTCAGCACTTCTGAAGGATGGGATACTTTTTTGATCCAGCTCAGATCGGAGATGTGGATAAGCCCGTCTACACCCGGTTCTAATTCGACAAACGCACCGTAGTTAGTAAGGTTTCTAATTTCCGCTGTTACGCTGCTTCCGATCGGGTATTTGCGTTCGACATCTTCCCAAGGATTGCGCTCCAATTGCTTGATGCCGAGGGAGATTTTGCCTTCGTCTTTCTGTACGGAGAGAACCACTGCGTCGAGCTCATCGCCCACGCGGACCATTTCGCTAGGATCGGTGATGTTTTTCGTCCAGGACATTTCGGAGACGTGGATAAGACCTTCGATTCCAGTCTCGATTTCCATGAATGCGCCGTAAGAGACGAGGTTGACGATCTTCCCTTGAACTTTTGTTCCTTGTGGGTAGCGCTGCTCGATTTCTTCCCAGGGGTTATTCTCTTTTTGCTTGAGTCCAAGGGCTACGCGGCCTTTGTCGCGGTCGACATGTAGGATGATGACTTCTAGTTCTTGGCCGAGGTGGACCATTTCGGAAGGATGTTTGATCCGTTTCCAGGTCATATCCGTAATATGGAGGAGACCGTCGATGCCGTCGAGGTCCAGGAATACGCCGAAATCAGTGACGTTCTTTACAATTCCTTTGCGGACCACTCCTTCGCGGATGTGCTCGAGCAGCTCGGCCTTGCGGACCACGCGCTCTTCTTCGAGGAGTTCGCGGCGAGAGACGACAATGTTCTTTCTCTCGATATTGATTTTGAGAATTTTGAAGTCATACGATTTATTGATGAAATCATCGAGGTTTTTGATGCGCTTGTTGTCGATTTGCGAGCCGGGGAGGAACGCTTCCATGCCGATATCGACCATGAGACCGCCTTTGACTTTGCGCATGACGCGCCCCTTGACGATCGAGCCTTCTCGGCAGTTATTGACGATGTATTCCCACTGGCGGAATTTGCGCGCTTTTTCTTTAGAGAGGACGATCTGACCATCATCGCCTTCAGCCTGGTCGAGAAAAACTTCTGTCTCGCTGCCCAAGATCAATTCTTCAGGTTCCGTAAATTCAGAGACGGGGATGAGTCCTTCCGATTTCAATCCCACATCGATCACGACGTAGTCTTTAGAAATTTCTGCAATGCGTCCTTTCAGAATTTGCCCGACATTAAGAAGCGATAGGCCGCTTTCCGAGCCATCTTTTTCATTGCCGTAAAGTAAATCGCGGAATTGGCGAGCTTCGTTTTCTTGAAAATCGACGTCATCGAGGACGTTATTGCTATTCCAGTCGTGAATTTGTGGGTGGGGTTTTTGAGGCATGGGTTTTGGTTTTCCTTGGTTAATAATATCGGCTAAGCGGATGAAAACTCGCCGCGTTTGTAAAGCATGCGAAATGGCCGGCAAAAAACGTTTTCCGGTTCTCTCTTTGGGTTTAAGGGGAAAGGATACCAAACTCTCCCCAATATTTTCAATACCTGAATCTCAGAGGGGCGCCCGCAAAGTCCAAGTATGGTCTCAATTGGGATCCGTATAATGATATAACGATGAAAAAATAGGGGCAATATCGACAATTGGCTCAAAAGAACCCCAAAATCGACTGAAACTGAATCCGTTAACAGTCTCTTTAGGCCGGGGTTCATCATTCACCGCAGATTTTCGGTTTGTTTTTTTAAAAACTATAAAAATGTTTTTATATGTTTTTTCAATTTTTAAATTGCTGTCTCGCATAGACATATGCTCTCGAGGAAAATTCGCCTCTCGAACTTGAAATGAATGAAAGTAAAATATTTACTTTATTTTTCTAGCGCATTTCTGTAGATTGAAAATTTCTGAAATTATTTGTTAGACTTGATTGATATGCATGCTCAAAAAATGATTGTCATGAAATTCGGCGGAGCTTCCGTCTCTACTCCTGAAAGCTTCCACCGGATCGCTGAAATCATCGCGCGATTAAACGATACGCCGATTGTTGTGATCGTAAGCGCGATGGCGAATGCCACGGATCAACTTATCAATTTAGCGAAGCAAGTCCATTCCAATCCTCCGCCTCGCGAATTGGACATGTTAGTTTCTGTCGGGGAAAGGATCAGTATCGCGCTACTCGCAATGGCGCTCTCGCTCAAGGGAGTCGAGGCGGTGAGTTTTACGGGCAGCCAATCGGGAATTGTGACTGATGAGTGTCATACCGAGGCGCGGATTATCGAAGTCAAGCCCCGGCGGATCTTGCAGGCGATGCAAGAAAAAAAAGTGGTGATCGTCGCGGGATTCCAAGGCGTGAGTCGTCAGGGAGAAATCACGACTTTGGGTCGCGGAGGATCGGATACTTCCGCTGTCGCAATCGCCGCTGCATTGAAAGTTTCTTGTGTAGATTTCTACAAAGATGTAGATGGTATTTATAATGCAGATCCCAAGGTTGATGGAACCGCGGAAAAAATGGAAGAAATGGAATACCAAGAAGCAAAAGAAATGGCTGCAAGAGGAGCGAAAGTACTGCATTTGCGCAGCATTCTTCTCGCGGAAAAAAATGGAGTTCAATTGAAAGTTCGATCATTCGACAAGCCAGATAAAGTCGGCACCATTGTAGGGAATAAGTCCTTAGTGGCAGATCCATTGTATGAAGGGGAGTGATATGTCAAATCTTGTCCTCGAGCAATTGGAGTTCGACTTTGAGTTCGGGTGTTCGTTCATCGAAGCGGAATACTATCGCGACGGCGCGCAGGATTTGATTCGCAAGCTAGTTCCTGCCGATCTTTTGGAACCCGAGTCGCGCCAACCTTTCCAAAGGACTCGATTCGCCGATAGCTTGCCGCTTCTTCACTGGTCCGATCTCGATAGAGCCCCTTGTTCGCTCTCGGTTCTCCTTCTTTGCAGATATAGGCTCAATGCGACAAACTTCTTTTGCGATATGATTTCTCGCTGGCTTCTTCCACAGCGTCAGATCAATGTGGAACTGTTTTTTACCTCTGATGTGCGCCTGCCGCACCTGTCCGACGATTTATTGAGCGTTGCGGAAGTAGTCGTTTATCTGAAAAGCGCGGCTGAAATGGAAGAAGTGCGGAGAAATATCGCGTCTGTGGAAACGGAAATCCGGCTCGGGGTCGTCTCCAATTATCATGCGCGCCGCATCCTCGAATTCAAAGGGTTGTCCGCGGATGGAAAAACCGCGATGATCCAAGAAAAAATCAATTCTTTGATCCAAAGCCACTCGAAGGATTACGACCAGGGGATTTTCTCGCAGATGCAGCAATTTTTGGTGAATTGTCCAGAAGAATTTAAGAATCAGCGGGATTATCATCATACGAGTCGCATTATTTCCAATCTCTATTCTGTTCGTAAACTTCTTCGGCAAAATATCGAGGTATTTCCGAGTAAGCGCCATGTAAATTTAAAATTTTTGAAAACGCGCCTCAAGGTCGGCAAAAAAGAAAAGCCTGTTTTGGGAATTCTTGCAGGGCTCAATTTCTTGCGAGAGCATGAGCTCTTTGAGGCGGAACATCTCGCGGCGGCGATTCGCCGATTGCTTCCTTCCTCTAGTCTTGTTCCCGGTTCCACGTTTGTCGATCCCGTAAAAGACTCGCAGCTTCAAACTCTTTATTTAGAAATTGAAAAAGAGAGTGGTGCCGATTTTACGCTCGATGAAATCCAGCTCCTCCGGGGCAGTCTCGCTGATCGGCTGAAAGAACATATCGAACAGCTCACAAATCCCGTTTACATGCCGCGCAACGATGAAGAGGTTCTACGCAATCTCATGGCGCTCTCTCGTCAAATTCGCTTTGTAAGTGACATTCCTCAAGTGATTATTTCATTTGATGAGACGAGCGGTTCTAATTTGCAGTTCACCGTGATTTTAGTTCGTGTTCAGGAAGCCGGCGATCTTTCGATTCAAGAGCTTTTCGCAAGGAAAAAAACGAACTTGAAATACATTCCCGACCGCGTTCGCAATTTAGGATCGATCCGCCGGAAGTTCAAAGAAGGGACTGTTTTTCGAATGACGCTTTCGAAAGAAAAGTTCCTCCGCTCGGATCGCTCCGTCGATCTCTATAAGGCGCGCCGGTTTCTCTTCGAAGAGATCTCTTCGGTCTTGGGCGATTGCCGGGACTATAACGGCGGGATGATTCTCAAGCAAAGTGAGCAAATCACGGCTCTGAAAGAGGCTCTCGGCAAGCTCGGGCAGACCCACTCAATGCTCGTTGAAAAATTTTTCCATGCAATCTTGCCAATGGAAATGCGCACTTCTTGTGAAATCGAGCCGCTGAAACAGCTTTTCTCTTTACTTCTCGCAGCTTCAAAAGCGGAATCGCGGCTTCCCTTTGGCGGCAATGAAGTTTCCTTAAAACAAGAGTCGAAGAGAGTGTTGGCGATCCTGCCGATGATCGAAGGGGAGAG
>CAZFWE010000012.1:0-14822 GCA_964522685.1 uncultured bacterium
TTCGCGCGGGTCCCTCGTCATCTTGACATTAGTTTCCCAATTTTTGATCGTCTCGAGCAATTGCTGCTTGGGAGGGTGCGTTTGGAGATAAGAGAGATTTTAAGGCCGGCTGGAAAGATGCGCAAGTTTGGCTAATAGATGCAAATGGCGCTTATCATCGCAGGCAAAGAGAAAAAAAAGTGTGTGGACAGATTGACCATCAAGAGCTCCGTACTCAATTGGCTCCTTTGGAAAAACGACCGCCACGACATCGAATGACTCTTGAAGAAGGAAATCGCGAGTATGAGGAACTCCGACGCCGTTCGAAAGTGCGGTCGGCATTAACTTTTCCCGATCGAGAAGCAATTCGGTAATCACCTCCGCGTCAAGATGCAGGTCGCGAGCAATTTCTACCATCGCGTTGCGGATGACCTCCTCTTTCGTAGCCCCAAGAATGTCATTGTAGACGCCCCCTTTATGGATTGCTCTATAAAGACCGAACTGATGGGTGCCAAGCCGTTCCTTCCCTCCCTCCGAATCCTCTTGGTTGAAGGGAGAAAATTCCTCTTTCCCCTGCTTACAACTCAAGACCCAGTTTTCAATCTCGCTCCGGCTAAATCGATACTGTTGGCTCAATCGATAATAGGGAATTTTTCCATCGGAAACCCAACGGCGGATCGTCGCTTCCGACACATTTAAAAGTTCAGCAACGTCTTTAAGTTTTAGATCCATCTTGAGGTCCTCATTATTAATCCCAAACCTAGCAAAAGAGAGAGAAAAAAGGAATTAATAATTTTCAAAAAGAGCGAGAACTGCTTCAACCGATTCGGCTTGGAGCATTTCTTTGCGAAGTTCAACGTCTTTGATCGCTGTAGTCAACTGAGAAAGAATTTGGAGATATTCCGATTGCCTGTCGTCAGGGCCACCGATCAAGAAAACAAGACGGACGGGCGCCTTGTCAAGCGCGTTCCATTCGATCCCCTTTTTTCGCTGAATTCCGATCGCGATAAAAAAATCATTGAGGTCGGCCAGTTTCGCATGCGGAAGAGCGATGCCCATGCCGATGCCGGTTGAGACGAGCTGCTCCCGATGCAGAATCGCTGCGCGGAAGGCTTTCCGATCCGGCAATTTCCCTTCTTTAGAGAGCAAATCGATGAGGCTGTCAATCGCTGCATCGCGCGATCCGACATCTAGAAAAGCGATGAGCGGGGCACTGAAATAGTCGGCAACTTTCATGAGTCCCTTGCGTTTAAAAAAAGGCTTGAGAAGCGGGTTAATTCGTTCCAGTATGGCCAAAACCGCCCACTCCTCTTGTTGTAACTGTCAAGCAATTCTCCAGCACGAAATCGGCTTGAACCACCGGTGCTAGCACCAGTTGTGCGATCCGCATCCCCGGTGTTACGGTAAAATTCATTTTCCCGCAATTGATCAGGATCACGCAGATTTCTCCGCGGTAATCGGCGTCGATGGTGCCAGGAGTGTTTAATACGGTCACCCCGTTTTTCGCAGCAAGACCGCTGCGGGGACGCACCTGAATCTCGTAACCGGGAGGAATCGCAACGCAAATCCCCGACGGGATCATTGCAATAGAGCCTGGCTCTATGATCACCGGTTCCTTGATATGAGCCCGAATATCTGCGCCCGAAGCGCCCGGAGTCGCGTATTTGGGGACTAACTCTTCATTTTCCGCTAAGAGCGGAACTGGAACTTTTTCCATTCTGAGATACACTCTCTGCTCGTTTTAGGAGCTCTTTTAAACGTTCCGGCATATTTTTAGCAAGCTCAACCCTCGATTTACGAGGGGATAAAAAATCGAGCAGCTGAATGATCTTCTCTTTCAGATCCGATCGTTTAACGATTAAATCGAGCATTCCTTTTTCGAGGAGGAACTCCGATTTCTGGGCCCGCGGAGGGAGTTTTTGGCCGATCGTCTGTTCGACGACGCGGGGACCCGCGAACGCAATCAAAGCATCGGGTTCGGCAAGAATTACATCTCCAAGCGTTGCAAACGAGGCGGTGACGCCTCCTGTTGTGGGATTGGTCAGGATAGAAAGATAGGGGATCCCCTCTTCATGCAATTTCGCTAACGCTCCGGCCGTTTTAGCCATTTGCATTAGGGACAAGATCGATTCCTGCATGCGTGCCCCGCCAGAAGCCGATACGATCAAAAGAGGCACTCTCTTTTCCAAAGCGAGTTCGATCAAAAGGGTCAATCGTTCTCCGAGTACAGATCCCATCGATCCACCCATGAAGGAAAAATCGAGGATTCCGAGGGCGGCGTTATACCCGCCGATCCGACACATCCCGACAGAGATCGCATCGTCGCGGCCTGTCTTCTTTTGCGCAGCCGCAAGGCGCACTTTATAGGGTTCGGTATCGACAAAATCCAAACTATCGAGCGGTTTGATCTCAGTAAAAAGCTCCTCATACGTCCCTTCGTCAGCGAGAAGTTCTATTCTCTGCGCAAGCGTAAGGCGATAGTGGTAATCACACTTCGGACAACAATTCAGATGCTTTGTCAATTCTGTCGCGTGGATGAGTTCTGTGCATCCCGAACACTTGACCCAGCCGCTAAAGCCATCTTTTTTGGTGCTCTGGATTTTAATTTTTGGTTTATTGCGAGTAAATAGGCCCATAATCTCAAAATTATATCACCTCGAACCCTTGTTCTCAATGGGAAAAAAATTGATTAAACAGTGGCTTTGGCAAATCTTTCTTCCACATTTTTCCAATGGAAAATCTGCCAAATCGCCTTCACATAATCAGCTCGAACATTCTTATACTGAAGATAATAGGCATGTTCCCAGACATCGATTCCAATCAAAGGAACAAGCCCTTGCGTGCTCAAAGGGTCTTGGTTTGCGCAAAGAGCAATCTCGAGACATTTCAAATTTTTGTTATACCCCAGCCATCCCCAACCGGATCCTTGAATCCCCGTCGCCGAGGTGCTTAGTTTTTCTTTGAACAAATCGAAGGAACCGAAATCGCGCTCGATCATCTTCGCCAATTCGCCCTTTGGGGGGTGACCGCCTCCATTCGACTGAGGAGCTAGGATCGTCCAGAAGATCGAATGGTTGATGTGCCCACCACCATTGAACTTGATTGCCTGCTGCAGCGCGATCATGGCTGCCACGTCATTTTTCGTTTCTGCCTCATGGTATTTTTCCAAAGCGGCATTCAAATTGGTGACATAGGCCTTATGGTGTTTGGAATAATGCAATTCCATAATTTCTCCGGAGATTACCGGCTCGAGAGCGTTGAAATCGTAAGGCAGTTCAGGAAGCTGGTAACTTGTTTTTGGTTGGTCCGCACTCATTAAGGTCTCCTTTTTTCTGTAAGAAAATGATTTTATTCCTCTATTAAAATTTTATGCCAGAAATTTGACACTTTCTAGGCTTCTAGATTTTGCGTTTGTATTGTCACTTTTTGCAAAAAGGCAACGAAGAATCAGGGTGAATTTGCAAAAGATATTCATCCGTAGGGCAGCAAAGAATCTCTCGTTCTTTGTATCGCTCTTTTCCTCTATAAATAAATAATTTACAAAGAACAAGCAGCCTCCCAGCCACCGCCAAGAGCTTTGTAGAGCGAGATCAATAAGAGAAGCGAAGAGGTATCGCTCGAAAGAGCGCTGAGTTTTGCCTGGACGAGCTCCATCTCGCTATTGAGAAGATCGATCTTATTCACCAATCCTTTGACGAAGCGCTCTGTCGAAATATCCACCACATATTCGCTATGGAAAACCGCTCGGGAAAAATCGATGGCAGCCGTACTCTGTTGTTGATACGCCACTAGAGAACTTTCAGCGTCTTGGATGGCGTTTAAGACCACCTGGTGGTAAGTAAAGGCCGCCGCTGACTGCTCCGCTTGCGTGAATCGCAAATTGCCCACAATTTTGCCCCCCTCATAAACCGGCATGCTGAAACCTGCGCCATAGGTCCACAATTTACTTTCCCAATCGAAAAGCTCATGCAGCTTCTCCGACTGGAAACCAGCGACCCCGAAGAGCGAAATCGTAGGAAAAAAAGACGCCACCGCAATACCGACGTTTGCAGTCGCCGCCGCGAGATCTCTTTCAGCGCGGCGCACATCGGGCCTCCTGCGCAAAAGATCCGAGCGAAGCCCGACCGCGATCTTCTCCGGCGTTCTCGGCAAAAGCTGAGGCTCTTTCAATTCGTCGAGGAGCTTTTCAGGCATCTCGCCAGTTAAAATTGAAATCGTATAAATACTCCGGTAAATTTCAGCGATGATCTCAGGCAACGCTGCTTTCACCGTCTCCAGTTTTGCTTCCATTTTTTCTAACTCGAGTTTCGTTGAATACCCCGCCTCGAGATTCTTGCGGATAATAGTTGTATTCGCTTCATACAGGGCGATATTTTGCTCCGTAAGCTTCTGTTTCGCCTGATAACTCCTAAGCTCCATATAGTTTCTGGCCAACTCTGCAAACGTCGAGATCAATAAATCGTTTTTTTTCTCGATAGCGCTATCGATCATAGCTTCTGCTTGCTGCACTGCCCGCCTGGTTTTGCCGAATAGATCGAGCTCCCAACTCGCATCGAAAAATGCAGTGAATAGATTGAAGACACGTGCAAATGGCGACAGGCCGCCAATTCCTTCGATCCCGTTAAAGAAAGGACCCGTTTTACTAAGATCGACCTTCATGGGAATAAAGTCGGCACTCACGTGAGGGAATAAGCTCGAAGCAGTAATCTGTCGAAAAGCTCTTGCGCGCAAGATATTGGCCTCAGCCGTCAAAACGTCGTAGTTAAATTTTTCCGCAGCGACGATATACTTATTTAATAATGGATCTTCAAAGACGGTCCACCATTTGACAACGGGCACTTCTGGCATTTCGGGCACTTGCTGGCCTGTCCATTCATCGCTCATTTGGATCTCAGGCGGAGAATAGTTGGGCCCCACCATGCATCCCGCCAAGAAGAGAAGAAGACAAATCCGCTTCACTGGAGCCTCCTACGGAAAAAAAGTCCGGCCCCAACGAGAGTGCAAGCCCCGATCACAGCCATCGGCCAAAGATTATTCAAGACAATGCTCACAGGCATATTTTTTAGAAAAACGCCTTTTAAAATCACAAGCATATAGCGGAGCGGCCCCAAATAAGTCACAGGCTGCAGCCAGTCTGGCATGTTCTCGATGGGTGTCGCAAATCCAGAGAGAAGAACTGCGGGCATCATGAAAGTAAAGGTCCCAAGCATGGCTTGCTGCTGCGTCTTGGAAATCGATGAAATGAAAAGCCCCACTCCGCTGATAGAGGCGACGTAGATAAAAAGACTCAAGAGAAAGAGGAGAAAAGACCCCGTAAAAGGAACTCCGAAAAACAAGGTTCCGATTCCATACATTAAAATCCCCTCCCCCATTCCAATCAGAATCCCCGGGACGATTTTGCCGATCAGGATTTCGAGAGGAGACAGGGGTGAAACCAGAAGCTGATCGAAAGTGCCGAGCTCTCGCTCTCTTGCCACTGATTGCGTTGTAACGACCAAGCAAGAGAGCATCGCAAGGGTCCCCACGAGACAGGGAATATTGTACCAAAGAAAAAGGACATTGGGGTTAAACCAGTTCCTCGCTATCAGCTCAGTATTTTGTTGATAGGCCCCCATTTTTTGGGTGATTTGCTGGTTATAGCGCTGGATGATTTGCGCAGCATATCCATAAAGAATCTGCGTGGAATTCGATTTTCTACCGTCGAGGATGAGTTGGATCTCTGCCGCCTTGTTCGCGGCGAGGCTGCGGGAAAACCGCTCATCGATCGAGACGACCATGAGCCCTTTTTGCTCATCCATGAACGAATCGATCTCTTCGACGCTTTTCAAGTAGGTGATTTTGGTAAAAATCGACGATCCGCAAAACTCCTGAACCAACTCAAAGGCCTGCTCACCTGGATCGCGATTCAAGATCCCGATACTCACGTTCTTCACATCGAGCGTTGCTGCGTACGCAAAGACGAACAATTGAATGAGCGGCGGCAATAAAATCGAAATGCGACTCCTCGGGTCCAAAAGAACTGCGAGCAATTCTTTCCAAATCAAAGCTGCAATACGATTCATCAATCCAACCTTTTTACCGTTTTTTTCACGATGATGTAAAACAAGACGAGGCCGAAAAAAAACATGACCGACACGTTCAGAAAAACGAGATTCCAGACATTGCCGACAAGAAAGAGCGTTTGCAAACTTTGGACAAAATAGCGAGCTGGCATCAAGTATGTGAGAAGGCGGATCGGCAACGGCATGCTGCTAATCTCAAAAAGAAAGCCAGAGAGAATATATGCGGGCAAAAAAGCCACGATGATCGTGATTTGGGAGGCAATGATCTGCACTTTGGTGAGAGTAGAGATCAAAAAACCAGTTCCTAAAGCCGAGAACAAAAAAGCAGCGGACACAAGCGCTAAGGCCAACATCGAACCGCGCATCGGCACACCGTAATAACCGACTGAAACTAAAGTGCAGAGCGCCATCGAGGCAAACCCTAAGAGAAAATAAGGAAGGACTTTCCCCGCGATCAGCTCCGGAATACGCACTTTTGTCGAAATCAACGCCTCCATAGTTCCTCTTTCCCACTCTCTAGCTACGACCAATGAAGTCAATAGGGCTCCAATCAGGGTCATAATGATCGCCAGCGATCCGGGCAAGAGAAAATTGCGACTCTTCAACTCCTCGTTGTACCAGAAACGAGCAACTGGCTCAATCAAAGGCAGTCCCGTCAAATCACCGCTGATAGCCTCTTGTTGGACCCAATTTTGATACATACCAAGCACATAATTCTGCACGAAATTGGCTGTATTAGCCTCACTGCCATCGGCAATCACTTGGATCGGAGCCTTTAAGTCCGGTCTAGACCGAAATAGAGAGAAATAGGCTGGCACTACGACAATCCCCCGGATACTCCCCTCCTCTAAGTCTCTGTATAGCTCTCGCCGATCGCGAGAGATCCTCACGTCGAAGTAGTTGGAATCGATCAAAGATTTGGCAAACCTTTGCGCACCTGGAGACGTATCTTCAAGAACAAGACCGATCCGCACATGGTTCAAATCCAAAGAAACGCCATAGCCGTAAAGAAAAAGGAGCAAGAGAGGCAAAAAAATGCTAATGAGGAGACTGCTCGGATCTCGAAAGATTTGAAATTTTTCCTTCTTCATCAGCGCACGCAAGCGGCGGATCGTTTCAGCGCGCATCATAGGTCTCGATCATCTTTACAAAGGCATCTTCCAGCGTCGGGTTCGGATTCGACTCCGATTTTACGCTCTCTTTCAGAGCATCGGGTGTATCTAAATGGATGATTTTTCCCCGATAAATAAGGGCGATCCGATCGCAGTTTTCCGCCTCATCCATAAAATGGGTTGAAACCATGATCGTGCATCCGTTCGCAGCCAAGCTGTTTGCATGCATCCAGAACTCCCGTCTCGACACAGGATCCATTCCCGAGGTGGGCTCGTCGAGAAAGAGAACATTCGGCCAATGCATGATCGCCACCGCTAAAGAAATCCTCTGTTTGAGCCCTAAGGGAAGCGTATTGCAAGAGTGATTGAGATATGGCGACAGAGAAAAAATATCGGCCATTCGCTCAATCGCCTCTTTCTTCTTTTTTCCGATTAAATTGTAAACGCCCGCGAAAAACTCCAAGTTCTGCCGCATGGTCAAATCGCCGTAGAGAGAAAATTTTTGCGCCATATAGCCGATATGCGATCTAACTTCTCCGGGCGATTTTTCCAAATCGATGCCGCCGACCAATGCCTTCCCTTCGGTGGGCTTAAGCAGGCCACAGAGCATCTTAAACGTCGTCGACTTGCCCGCCCCATTCGGCCCAAGAAATCCGAAAATCTCCCCCTTTCTCACCTGGAACGACACCTGATTCGCCGCCGTGAAATGGCCGAACCGTTTGGTCAATTGATCAGCGACGACCGGAAATTCTATGGAATTTTCAATCTTCGACATTCCGAAAGCTACTTCCGATTCCTTGGAAACGCCGCCACCGAGAAGGTCGATAAACGCATCTTCGAAACGGGGCGCTACTTCTGTTAACTCAACTCCCTCGATTGAATCTTTTCGTTTTAAAAGAATCCGAATATCGCTTCCTTGAATGACTCCATCGAGAACGTTTTCCAACTTCAAAAGAGCTGGCAGACAAACGCGTTTATTCTCTGGTTTTTTGAGCTTGAAGACCCTGCCTGTCATCTGTGCCGTAAGATCGGACGGTTTTCCGAAAAAATAGAGCTTTCCCTCGTTCAGGAGCAATACGGTATGACATTTTTCGGCCTCATCCAAGTAAGAGGTGCTCCATACAATCGAAATCGCATCATCCAAAAGCTCATGCACCATTTTCCAAAGTTCGCGGCGAGAGATCGGATCGACGCCTACGCTCGGCTCGTCCAAGAGAAGCAGCTCCGGCTTTTTGAGAAGTGCACAGGCCAAGCCTAATTTTTGCTTCATTCCGCCAGAAAGATCCCGAGCCATCCGTTTGGTAAAAGGAGCAAGTTCTGTAAACTTCAGCAGTCGATCGAAGACTTCCTCCTTCTTCTCTCGTTCAAGACCTCTCAGTTCCGCGTACAAGTCGAGATTTTCGAAAACGCTCAAATCTTCATAAAGGCCGAAGCGCTGCGGCATATAGCCTGTGATCGCATGGACTTTTTCGCTATCGCGGATCGTATCAAAGCCACCGATTTCGATTTCCCCTTGCGTCGGTCGGAGAAGTCCCGTCATGAGGCGCAGTAACGTTGTCTTCCCCGCTCCGTCGGGGCCGACGAGCCCTACGATCTCCCCTTTGCGCAAATCCGCTGTAATATCCGTTAAAGCAAAAGGTTGGCCTGGTACAAACACTTTAGAAAGTCCACGGATTCGAACAAATGGATCCTTCACTTTCTAGGCCGAGCGTTCTTTTTTAGCTTCACGGTTACCGGCATCCCCTGCTTCAAGCGATTGTCTGGGTTATCCGCGTAGACGCGGAGGCGATAGACCAGATCGGTGCGAAGCTCGGTCGACTGAACCGTTTTAGGAGTGAACTCAGCCATCGGAGAGATGAATCCAATATGACCGGTATACATCAGTCCATTTTTCGAGTCAGTGGTAATCTCGGCTGGCATGCCATAATGAACATCGCTGAGATTCGGCTCATCCACATAGGCGCGAATCCAAACCGGCGAAGCGACAGATAGAGTATAAACTGGGTTGCCCGGATTGACAACAGTCCCTGGTTCGCGGATGCGCGTCAAGATAAACCCGTCAGTCGGAGCGAAGACCTCCGTGTAATAGAGATTGTCAAGAGCCCCTTGAAGAGAAGCTTTTGCTTGCAAAAGGTTAGCCCAAAGCTGATCGCAATTGGTTTGTGCATTTTCAACATCCTCTTGGGAAACTCCACCCATTCCGATCAACTCTTGCCGTCTTTTCAATAGCCTTTGGGCATTTTCGAAGTTCACTTCGATCGCCTCTACATTCGCTTGCGCTTGGACCACTTGGCTATCGTACGGCGATTTCTCCAATACAGCCATCAGGCTCCCCTCTTCTACCCAATCCCCTTCTTCGAAAAAAATCTGGCCTACCCTTCCCGGAACCCTAAATCCAATATCGACCAAGCGTACATCGACATTGCCATATAAAATCAGCTCATTTTTGTTTTTCTTGGCGTGGAAAATAAAAACAATCCCAACTATGCAAAAAATGCAAACGGCCGAAAAGATAGAAAGAAAAAGAAAGCGCTTCCTAGTCATATATCGATCCATATCTCTATCTATGAAAAATTGCAAGCTGTGGAAGATATTAGAAGCTGTTAACGGATTTAGGTCTCGTCGAGTTTTTGGATTATTTTGGCCTCTTTTCGACTCCAAAATTGAGGGGCAATATCGACAAAAGTATATAGTCCCTCAAGTTTTGGATCGAAAATCGGCTCAAAAGAACCGAAAAATCGACAGAAACTAAATCCGTTAATAGTCTCTTAGACCTCCCCTTTAAACTTCAAAGCTCTTGAAATAGAGAGCGCCTCAAGTTAGACTGGAAGTTTTCTAACTTTAACGCGGTTTTATGAGACTCCCCTTATCTTTACTTAAGTCATTTATAAACATTGATTTACCTGTCGAAAAAATCGAAGAAATTCTCATACTTCTAGGGATCGAGGTAGATGCAGTTTATGCTCGTAGCGCTCCCTTTAGCGGAGTCGTTGTCGCGGAAGTGAAATCAGCTAAGAAACACCCTTCTGCCGATAAGCTCCAGGTGGCTGAAATCTTCGATGGGAAAGAAACCTTTCAAGTGGTCTGTGGCGCCACGAACTGTCGCACCGGGATGAAGACGGCGTTTGCCAAGGTAGGAGCTCATCTCCTCGATCAAGGAAAACTTCGGACCATCGAAAAAGCATCTCTTCGCGGAATCGAATCATGGGGAATGCTCTGCACAGCGGACGAACTTTCGTTGTACGAGGACGCGAGCGGAATTCTCGATCTTCCCGCCGAATTCCCACTCGGCGCCGACTGCCTCCAGCTTTTATGGGATCCTACCTTTGAGATTTCCCTCACCCCAAACCTCGGCCATTGCATGAGCGCGCTCGGGATAGCCCGAGAACTTTCGGCCGCGCTCCAAAGACCACTTTATAAGAAAGAAAGAAAGATCCGTGAAAAGGCAGAGCAGCGAATCAAGGTCGAAGCTCATATTCAAGATGAATCCCTTTGCCCTCGCTATACGGCCAGAGTTGTGGAGAATGTCAAAGTCGGCCCCTCTCCTTTTTGGCTCCAGCGAGAACTTTTAGCAGCGGGACAGCGCCCTATCAACAACATCGTCGATATCACTAATTACATCCTTTTAAAATACGGCCAGCCTATGCACGCTTTCGACCTCGATAAAATCGAAGGGGCTGTGATCAAAGTCGAAAAAGCAACCCATGCGACGCCTTTTGCCGCTCTCAATGGATCAATTCTTGAAATCCCTCCCGGCGCCCTTCTCATTTGCGACGCGAAACAACCGATCGCGATCGCCGGCGTCATCGGAGGTGCAAATTCTGCTCTGTCCGAAACCACTCGAAATATTTTACTTGAAGCGGCCAGCTTCGATCCTATATCGGTCCGAGTCACCTCGAAAAAAATCGGCGTCCGTACCGACAGCTCGCTCCGCTTTGAAAAAGGGATCGACCCTTCTATGATCCTCGAATTCTTGGACGAAGCCGTAGAGATTATCGCCTCCATTTCTGGAGGACAGATCCCAGACGGAGTAATCGACATTCGAAAAAAAACCTTTGTTCCACGACAGATCCTCTGCCGTCCAGCTCGCGTCAATCAGGTGCTCGGAACAAAACTTTCCTCTAGCGAAATCGAAGAGATTTTTTCCCGCTTAAACTTCGGATGGAAACCAGAGAATAAGGATCTTCTTATCGAGGTGCCCTTGTATCGAAACGACATCGCCGAAGAAATCGATCTCATCGAAGAGATCGCCCGAATCTACGGCTATAATCACATCGAAAAACCACTCCCTAGAATTAGCACCGCGCAAATCCCGCACGATCCCGATTATCTCTTTGAAACTGAACTTCGCAAACGGCTCTCGGCTCTTGGACTCACTGAATTTCTCACTTGCGATCTGATCTCTCCCCACTTAGCCCAGATCGCGCAAGAACTTTCTCATTCTAAAAGCATCCTTCTACAAACACTCCACTCTAAATCAGAAGAATATTCCGTCTTGCGCCCCTCACTCCTTCCTGGGCTTTTGCAAGTGGTCCGCTCTAATCTCGATCAAAAAAACCAACAGTTCGCCGCCTTTGAAATCGGCCGGATCCATTTTCAGCAAAACGGAAAAATCATCGAATTTCCGATGATTGCAATTCTATTGACCGGCAAAGAATACCCAGTGCACTGGGACCGAAAACCCGTCGATGCCGATTTCTACGACTTGAAAGGCCTCGTTGAGAACTTGTTGCAGAGCTTGCATATTTCTTCATATGGCTTTTCCGAATCTAGGCACCCGACGTTCCATCCAGGAAGACAGGCCAATCTCATGACTTCCGATCTTTGCATCGGAAGCATTGGAGAGCTTCATCCACAGCTTTTGGCAAAACTCGATATCAAACAAAAAGTCTACTACGCCGAGCTGAATGCAGCCCATCTCCAATCGCTACAAGGCCCGCAGGCAAAGATGAAACCGCTCGCCCAATTCCCCTCGTCCGAACGAGATTGGACAGTTCCTCTGAAGCCCAAAGAAACTATCTCAACGCTTTTGCACGCCATCCGCACAGCCGCCTCCCCTCTATTGGAAAAGTTCGAAGTAATCGATCTTTATCGAGGGGAAGAGAAAACCAATGCAACCCTGCGTTTCACCTATCGAGACAAGTTGAAAACTCTCTCTTTTGAGGAAGTGGAATCCGAGCACGCAAAATTGGTAGAAAAGGTTCTTCTTGCAAAAACAAATTCACATCGGTAACATCGACCCTAGTTATCAACCTGAGGATAGGATGAAAAAGCAATATACAGGATTGGCACTGACAACCACTTTGTTATTGAGCGGGTGTTTTTCAGACGATGTCGGAAATCCGATTGTCTCCCAAAAATATGTCCATAAATATGGGTTCGATGTTTCTGAGAAAGAATGGCAGGAACGCGAAGAAGAAGGTCTAATCGTTTCCATGCTGAAAAACGGCGTAAAAGTAACCCATTCATATGAAAATGGATTTCTCAACGGACCTACGACCTATAGCTTTCCTCACAGTTCCGTTGTCGAAAAGCTCCAAGTCTACGCGCAAGGCACACTTCTAAAAGAAGTCTTACACGATCCTGCAGGAATCCCAATCTCCGAAGACGTGTACGAATTCGACGATCGGAAAATTACCACTCTGTGGGATGAAAAAGGAGCGCCTCTCTCCGTCGAAGAATATGATGGCGATCTTCTCGTCGAAGGCAAGTATTTTACTCCTGATCACGAGCTCGAAGGACAAGTCGAAGCCGGATTCGGGGAGCGTTACAAACGGGACCGTTCAGGCCTTCTCCTCTTGCGCGATCTGATCGAAAATGGAACCGTAACAACGCGCACAAATTTCCATCCAAACGGCCTGATTCATTCGATCTCCCACTATCACGATTACCAACTGCATGGCGAACAGAAAAAATTCACCTCCGCAGGGAAACCGCTCATGGATCTCAACTGGAATCACGGCGTTCTCGATGGCCTGAAAATCACCTACCGAGATGGCCTAAAAATCGCAGAAATCCCCTACATCAATGGCCAAAAACACGGCATAGAAACCCATTACGACGATATCGGCAACCTAACCGCTGAAATCGAATGGAAGAACGATAAAAAGCATGGACTGAGCCGATTTTTCGATAGCGAATCGACAGAAGAAGCCTGGTTCTATAAAGGCGCTGTGATTAGTCAGCAAAGATTCGAGACCCTTTCTAGTCGCGAGAATCTCGTCGCTGAGCTCTCGCTTGATATAGAGTGATACCACTCAAGATCGCCGTCTGCTTCAAAGCGGACGGCGATCGTCTCCAAAACGTCGATCTAATTCTCGCTAATACCTTTTCTTATTCTTTTAAAGGAGCCCTTCCAGTCTTCAAAAAACCTTATCCGAATGGATTTCATCGTATCTCTTAGGCAAGCCGGAGACATTAGACCTCTTGCGTAATTAAAGAGCTCGCGCTGTTGGGAACACCTGAGACCAAAATCCAATCCTCCTGCTGGTTCCTTGTCACCGAATCATTCAAAAAACGGAAAACTAGGGGGATTTGCCTTGGATCTCGAAATAAAAAAACGCTTCTCACTCTTCGAGAGACAGCACAACTGCATTTTCTGAAATCGGGCGATTCGGAAGATCGTCAAAGATATGCGTCGTAGGCTCTTCGGATATCGATGGGGCTTCGAAATTTTCTCTTGCGGATTCGGAAGCTTCCTGCGACTGGAGCTTCGTCTCAGCCGACTGCTCCGAGGCATTATTAGAGGGCGCTGTCTCTACAGCTACGCTTTGTTCTTCCACTGGTACGGATTCGAGAGTAGAGGGGATTTCTACGATTGCCTCGCTCTTTTGTTCACCGGGCTCGGTAATCTCAATCACATGGATCATCGCCTCTTCGCCAGCTTCCTGCTCATCACACTCGTCTTCTCTACACGGGGCTTTGTCTTCATAAGGAGCTTCTGGAGGCATGGGGCAATCGTCTCCCGTGCAAGGAGCCATGTCTTCCGAAGGCGCTTGTGGAGGCATTGAAGTTTGTTTTGATTGACAGGCGAATAAAGTGGCGCCCATAGCTCCGACTAAAAGCCAATCGCGCAATGGAAGTTTTTTCATAGTCAAATCCTTTGGTAAAGGTCGTTCAAAACTCAGCTTGAGGCTTTGCCAAATTTTCTTCAAGCATTTCAATCGCTGGATACGTGAAGGAGTTGTCACCTCGGCAAAGGGCTTTGCCCTTTGCAATCCCAGTGAGTATTAGGTTTCAAAAAGACGAAGTCCTTTTTTGAGGCTCGAGGCAGAGCCTCGACCTGCGTATCCTTGGCACGGTTTTTGCAGCATATCTTTACGGACAGATGCTTAAGAGGGGCTATGAAAGAAAAAGATTTGATCAAAAAAATCGCCAAACTAGAGACCATAAATGATCAGTTAGCCGCAGAGATCCATTATCTAGAACGGCTTACGCGCCAGCTGGGATTTGCAGAAGGATTGAAAACCCTGAAAACTGCGGCGCTGGAAATGTTGGAAAGCGATCATAAAAAAGAGAAGCCGTCTAACTAAAGGACTGTTAACGGATTTAGGTTTCGTCGAGTTTTTGGATTATTTTGGCCGCTTTTCGACTCCAAAATAGAAGGGCAATATCGACAAAAGTATATAGCCCTTCAAGTTTTGGATCGAAAATCGGCTCAAAAGAACCG
>CAZFWE010000013.1:0-14689 GCA_964522685.1 uncultured bacterium
GACAAGAGGATTATGCAGCGAACTCTCGTCGATCTCTTGCGAGAGGCAGGGCGTCGGCATAGTTGAAGAAACCGGTGACATTGAGCAAATCGTTGAGGAGGACATACATACTTTTGAGTTAAAAAATTTCGCTTACGAGAATGAGAAAAGCAAAAGATATTATTGAAATAAAATCATTATCTTTAATCATAATTCGCATACAAACAGCGATTATAGCCAAGCATAGAAGTTTTCGGACAGGGAAATGTTAAATTAGAAGAATGTAAAGCACTTATTTTATTTAAAACTGCTTATATCTTTGTAAATTGTTACAAAGTGCATTGTAAGGCGGCGCCGCAGGTGCAACTCAATAGATATGCCAAAATCCCAAGTCTATGGCTGAGGACATATTCGGGTTAAAAAATCTGTTGGAAAATTTCGCCTGCGAGAATGAGGAAAGCAAAGGCCATCAAGAGGACTAAAAGCGGTTTGCCACCAAAAAGTTGCCTTGTTTCAGCAGGGTAGTGCTTGATATATCTTCCGACCCAAACCATGAGGGGGGGCATGAGACCGAAGAGAAATGCGCAACTGATTCCGCCGGCATAACCCAGCGCGACTAAAAAGATATTCGGATAGAGGATGGCAATCACAGTCGGAACGCCGAAGACGATCGCGGTGAGGGAAAGACGCCGCGCTCCTTTTTTTTCCCATTTGAGCCCATCGGCTAAAAAATCGAAAAAGGCTAGCGCTAAAGGGATGAACGAGGTCGTCAAAGCAAAAAAGGCGAACCAGTGGCTGAGTGTTAAAATCCATTCGCTTTGGACGAAGTGCTTGAGCGGAGTTACCGCATTTTGCCCCAGTGATGCGGCTTCGATAAGCCCCGAGGGACCTTCCGTTGGAACGATTCCTAGGATCACAAATTCCCAAAGTAGATAGAGAATCAGCGGAATCGAGGAGCCGAAGAAGATCGCAATCCGAACCTTTCGGACGTTTTGCTCCATATAGGTCATGAGCGTCGGAATGATCACTTGATAGGTGAACGCGGTGAAAAGGATCGGAAGGGCAAACCAAGTCTTGCCCCATTCAGCATGCGTGAGTAGATCGAACCGGACCGAAGTAATCGAGACTCCGATAAATCCCAGATAGAAAAAGGCGACCCCGGAAATCAAAAAAAGATTGAGTCGGTCGACGGAACGGGTACCTAAGTATACGACGGGTGCAAAGACCGAGGTGTAAATCAAGGCCGCAACCCAGGAAGGAAATGGCCAGCCCTGGATGCTTTTTAAAATGGCCCCGCCCCCTGCGACATGGGCAATCATGACTGTAATGAAGAGGAAAAGATAGGCGACCCAAAAAATATTTTTACCGACTGGGCCTAGGACTTTTTCCGCCATTGAAATAAAACTTTTGTCTTTAGGCATCCAAAGATTGACTTCCACGAGAAGCATCCCTGTGCAAAGCATAAAGAGCCAACAGAAAACGTAGAGAGCAAACGAGGGGAAAAAGCCGAGAGACCCGGTCGCTACTGGCAAGGCCAGCATTCCAACCCCGATAGTAGTTCCTGCGACTAAAAGAGTTCCACCAATAATATGGCCGAGTGAATGAATCATGCGCATAAACGGTGATTATAGCCAAAAACGGAAGTTTTCAGACAGGGAAATATTGAATTAATTATTTTCCTTAAAAGATAACGATCCTGTTGTTGAAAATGAGTTCAACATTTATACTTTTGCACACTTTGATAAGAAATCGGTTTTAAGATGCAGATTCAAGGATTGCCCGGGGCCCCTATGCTCGTACAGCAGAATGGCTTTTTGCTTGGTTGTTTCAAAAATTTTTATGAATTAATCAAGCGAGTCGCTACTGTTGTCGCTGACTTTTTTAAAACTTGCGCCAATTGCTTGTTTCCTGAGACGTCCTTGCCAGGTAAATCCGATGCTTTGCGACCTCCAGAGCCTATTTTGCAACCGCCCGTTCCTCTCCAAACTCCCAAAGATCTTTTGCTCCTCTATCCGGATAAATTTACAGAAGCCTTGAGCGATCTGGAATTCGCCTCCTGCCCAGAAGTTCCTCCGATTCCAACGATGTATAGTAGGGGTAGCATCAGACTCATTCTTCAGGCAATCAAAGACTCGCTTCGGGATGACTCTTCTTGGATTGCCATCGAAAATCGAGGCGAAGAAGATGATCTTATGATCGAAGGGTTTGGGCAAAAATTTGCCTATTCCGGTCCGAAAAATAATGAGATTGAAAAAATCGTCCGAGAAAATGCCTATCTGCTTGTCCAAGAAGATTTCATCCAACTTTTAAAAGAGATCGAACCTTCCGAACCTTCTCCGCAAGATATTTATTTGCCATGGGGTAGGGGCGATGACTCTTGGATCGATGCAAGTAGCGCAATCGATCGCGCTTTACCTAAATGCAAAGAAACTGCTCAAAAACTACGACTTGCAAGGCTGGCGCTCGTTTGGGTCATAGAAAATCGGGCAAACAGAACTTCAAGGCCCGATCCAAGTCATCCATTTCAAGAAATATTCAAATCGCTAGAGCAGATTTATCCAAGCGAAATTTCGCCGACCTTGCCAGGCGATTACCTGCATGATCCGTGCGATTCCCACTATCTATTTTGCGCGCGTCAAGTGATCGGATTCCAAGAATTGACAAGAATCCTTCCTCTCTTGAAGGCATTCGCAGCCGAAAAGAAGCAGATTCGGCTCATTCACCCTTCGTATCTCTACCGTGAGGCGCTTCTCGAGGTCAATCCTCTGCGAGATTTCGTCTTGTGGATCTCGCAAGGATACACGCGCATTTACACCTACCGATCAGCCAGCTCTATCGAACTTCCTTTGAAAAATCCACTTCCGAGTGGGCCGAAAAGCGCAACGATCGAAACCAGAGAACTGGTGGGAGATAAGCTGATCCAGGGCGCGAATCTTTGTTGTGCGGCATACCAGAAAGCAAAAGAAAAAGGAGACGAAAAAGCCTTTTTCATGGCGATGGACAAGATGACTATTTGCTTCGACAAGAGAGTCTTTGACGACTTATCAAAGTATCTCGAGAAATATAAAGGGCTAGAAGATTTCGGAGTTGATCTGGTGAAGATGAAGGGGGATTTCCCGACGCGGATCGCAGAATATCGGCGGGTGTTCGCTAGCGAGCAGTGCGCTCTTTTTTGCCAGAGAGAATCGGGTTTTTATTATTTTGATTTTCGAGAGAAATTCGACAAGCATACTCTCGATGCAAACGATTCTAAAATCATTGGATTTTATCAGAATTATTTTACCGAAAATCGTTTCCGCGCCTGGTTGATCGACAAAGACGCAGAACCTTATATCGATTGGATCAAAACCGAAGCTTCTTCCGATGAGAATTGGGAAGAGATTCGTCAAACAATGGCAAGTCTTTGCATTGGCTGGGAAAAAGAAATTGCGATTGATCTCGAACCTTAATTTTTAAGAGATAGAAAATTTAAATAAAACAGGAAATTTTATGGTTAAACAAATACCAAGATACGAACCGTACCCGGCCTTGTTGCCGGTGCAAATGAATGATGACGGATGTCTTATCAGTTGTCTAAAAGGCTTTTGCGATCTTATTCAGAAAGTCTGCCAAGTGGCTCTAGCGGTTTTTAATTATATTTTCTGCTGCGGATGCTGCAATGATGATGAACCTCCGGAAAGACATTCTCTCTTTCGCAATAAAAACGTTCTTCGTGAACCAGTTGATCCGCAGAGGATCCCTCCTATTTTTAAGCCCAACGACTTGCCGCCGCTAAATCCAGATAGGCGGCCTGTGGTTCAACCTCAGCCTGTTGTTGAGCCAAATCGAGCCCAATTGGTTCAAGAGTATTATGAATCGATGCTTGACGATGATGACCTCAAAGCTCTTCTAGCAGCTTCCGGCAATGCGCACGAAATGGGGATCATCCAAGAAGCGCTTCGAAAAAGAAAAGCAGCTGGCTATGTCGTTGAAAATCCCCCTGAGCCGCATCGAATTTTGCCAGGTGAACAACTTGATGGACTTGATCCGCTCCTTTTCAACCCTAAGCCGGCGCCAGGTATCCAGACGATTCCTGTTGTTCCTACAGTAAAATCCCTCCCTGGGGCAGCAATACCGATTCGTCCTCTAGCGCCTCCTGCCGCCACAGAGGATAAGATTGCCCAACCATGTCCTGTAGCGCCGTTACGCATAGCAGGAAAGGCGGGGGATGGAACCCCTGTTAAGGCTGTGATCCAATTCATCAAAGATGAGATCGCAAACGATGCGAATTGGGGTTTTAACCTAACAACTTTTAATGAAATTAATGTGCCTGTTGTTTATCAAAATTACTTGGGTCCAAGGCGAATCCAGGAGAATTGCGATCGTCTTACGCAGGAAGACTGGATAAAGATTTTGAACGAGATTCAACACGAAGAGCTTCCAGCTCCTGTCATTCAATTGGATAATTCTTATGGCAATTTCGAGCTGAAAGAAGGGGATATCAAGAGTGGATTCCTGCCAGATCGCGAAGTAGTTATGAAACAGAGATTAGCGGTTTTGGCTAAGGTCTGGGTTGACGCGAAAACGCCTGATTACATGGGAAGAGCGCGCGATCAGAGCCCTCAGCACCCATTCCACGCAATCTATGATAATATTGGGGTTAAAGACGACGATGGTTATTCCAAAATACGAGATATTAATGATCCTGACCAAGCGGAACAAACTTTATTGGCCATGCAAGAGCTTATCCGTTACCTGCCCCTGATCAAAGCATTTGCCGCCGAAAAAAAACAGATTCGTGTTCAATATCCTGGCCTGGAAGAGAGAATGTTGAATGTGAATTATTTATTGGATTCGGTTCTCAGTATTTCGATAAAACTAACCGGTTTGGTTATTCATAATGCCTCAGGCCCTTCCCAATTTAAGAAATTAGGAAGTAATAGATATGAATCTGTATTTTTCAAAGAACTCGACTCGGACAAGATAGCAACCGCAGCAGATACCATGTGGAATGCCTATCTCAAAGCGGAAGCCAATCAGGACTTGTCAACATTCCTCAAATCATTCGACGGGTATTGCTTTGATGCAAGAATAAGCTCTCTTAATGGATATATTAGAAAATTCGCAGTCAATCCGGATTTTATGCTGAATCCGGAGAAATTAAAAGGGGATCACGCGACGATAGTAGCTGAGTACTATGAAGTATTTCTTCATGAACAAATGGCTATCTATTGCGAACGGCAAGAGCCGAGGCTAAAATACGACCAGTTCAAGAAAAAAATCGAAGAGGAGCGAGCGAGTGAGGCGGCAAAACAAGATCCTGTGAACATCGACTTTTTCAAAAATTATGCGACGCAAGATCGATTCAAGGCGTGGTCTATCCAGATCGATAAAGACAACAGAAACATATTTGGGCAGTCAATGTTACCTCGAATTACTCAGGAAGACTTTTGGAGTCATCGAGATGTGCTATGGGAAGAAACTCTCAAAGCTCTTGAAAATGTGCTCGGGCTTGATTTTGAACCGTAGGATTCACTATACTCTGGGCGCATATTATAAAAACCGGTTCTCAAAGCTTCTTATAAAGATCTTATGTTCTCTTTGAACACCGTACATCAGAGTTTAGCTTATGCAGATCATTTAGCTGCAGATATGGCTAACCCAATACCAGAAGAAGAAGAGCCGGCACCATTGCCCGTGCGGAATAACCCGGCACCATTGCTCGTGCGAAATAACTACCTTTTTACTCTATCTCCGAATGATGGATGCTTTACGCTCTGTCTGAAAGTTTGTTACAATGGCTTTAGGCTCGTTCTGGGAGGTTTTTGCGATACCCTTCATGATCTCATCCAAGCAGTGCGCCTAGTAGCGGTCGCTATTTTTGAATTCATCTGCTGCTGCGACTGCCTCGATGAAGAGGATGCGCACAACTATTCATACAATCCGCCGCCAATTCCGGTTTTGCATAATCCACTCCCTCCTCCGCTAGCGAACTCTTGGTCTAACCCAAGTCCCTCAGCTTTACCAAAATTTGACATTCCTTTGACCCCGAATGTCCTTCCAGGCACAAACTGTATAGAAGCAGAACCTACTCCCTGCCCAATAGCTCCATTGCCGAATCTTTCGGATCTCGTGCTCGGCCAGAAATCGGTGGCTGATGTTCTTCGCGAAATCAAACAAGTTGTTAAAAATGACCAAAATCAGGGGATCGGCGGCTATGGCAACTATGACCCTCGATTAGAGGGAGCTCAGAATTTAATTCGGCAACATCGGGATCTTTTGACGCAGGAACATTGGATCGATCTTTTGCAAGAGATTGCGCCTTCAGAACGGGAATTAATAAGTGACCAATTGTCTGATGGGGCTTTTAACAATCTTTTGGATGGTATTCCGGAAGTGGCACAAAAGCGCACTTTGGCTTGCTTAGCGACCTATTGGGTCCAATTGAAAAAACTCGATTCCGTGTTCGTTGATTTAAACCATCCCTTCGCTGAAATTTTCCGATCTTTCGATGATTTTAGAGGCCTGGGAGATCCGCTTTCGACTCAAATTGAGTTCCAGCCGGAAGCTCTAATGGAAACATTCCTTCAGAAAGAAGATGCGGGGACGACGTTTACAACGACTTCAACGCAGAAGGAAAAAGTCCAAGAATTTCTCGCATTGCAAGAACTTTCTCGTTTTGCCCCTCTTCTTCGGGCGTTTGCCAACGAGAAAAAGAACATTCGAGTGCAGGTTCCTGGCTATGAAGAAAAAGGCCTTGAGGTGAATTATTTAAGGGATGCTGTATTCAAAATGGCCCGCCAAATCACCGGTTTCTTTTTTTACCATGTTTCGGGGCCTTTGACCCTAAAGCAAACAGGATCGAATCGATTCGATCGATTTCGTTGCGGGGAGCTTAACGCTGACAAAGTCATTCGAATTCTCGATTTAGCCTGGAACAGCTACGCTCAAGCGAAAGTAAACGGCGATTTGAAAAACTTTTATGAAAAGCTCGATACGAATGGCTGCTTCGATTGGAGGAGCTCATCGCTTTGGAATTATATGCAGACGTTCTCTTCACATCCAGATTTCACCTTCCAGCCAAACCAGTTCAAGGAAAAGACGATGGAGTTCAAGGTCGCCGAATTGCACCGCGTCTTTATGAATGAGCAGTACGCTGTTTACTGCGAGCGTCAAGAGCCAAAGCTCAAATACGAGGATTTCAAGCAAAAGATCGAGTATCGCGATGAAAACGCCAAAAATGATCCAGAAGTCGTCCGCTTTTTTGATCAATACGCAACGCTTTCTCGGTTCGAAGCTTGGATCCAACAAAAAGAATTCCAAGAAGTTTTACTAATGGAATTCAGTAGCTTTTTGCATTGGAGCGGGAGAACTGTTTCAGGACTCATGAATGACATGGCAATCGACTTTCTGGTATAATACAACATAACATGTATTATCAGACGTTGGTAGTGAGCTGCAGGAAGGCGACTTCAGGAGATATCTGCTCCATTGTACCAGGCATGATTTACTACCTGTACAAGAGCTGCATGAATACTCTGTTTGGTATATTCGAGTCGATTTACTCTTCCTCTCGTAAGAATACCTACCAGCCCTTCTTCTTCCCCTAACCTTTCGTTAGAAGAAATACCGGATGCTATACAAGCCTGAGACAAATCGAGTTTTTCTTTTATTACGCGTTGTAAAATTGGAAAAGGAATTTCAAATCCTGTCGAAAGACCCGTATAATATTCTTTTCCATAATAAATGCAACAAACACAAATATTAAAAAAACCTGTTCTAGTCCCAGGAGCTTCAATTAGGCCACTTTCAATACCAAACCCATATTTAGATCCTGAAAGAGGCATAAGAAAAGAAGCCTGAGCGCGATTTTTGGCTCCTAAAATAGTTTCTTCTAAAGAAAGAGGCTGATCCCCAACCCCGGAAGAAACAGCAAAACTGAGAATCTCAAAATGGTCAAAATACTGCTCTTCTTTCAGAGCATCTTCTAAAGCTTGTATCTTCGCTTTATTTTTAGTCCCTATCATGATGAGCATCTTTTCCTCATTTTTTGAATCGAAAGTGGAGTATGCAAATATGTCGAAAAAGCTCTCTCCCCTGTCCCCACTGACATTTACTCCTTGGAGAATAGAAAAACGCTTATATTATTTTTTTTGAGTCGAGCGATTATACAAAATTTTTCCATAACGATCAATGTGTTCAAGGAGGGCCCCACAAGAGAGTGTAGAGTATGCAACTACATCGAACTTGTATGGGAGTGGAAGCCGTTCATTCAGTTCTATTGCGATATTCCCGGAAGTTTCAGAGCTAAGATCGCCTTTTAACGTAAGATCCACATCGGATCCAGGTTTATAATTTCCCATGGCTCTAGAGCCAAAAACAAGCGCTTCTTCAACATCCGGGTAGCGTTGCAAGACTTCTACAATTGCTTTAATATCTGAGGATTTTAAACCGAACATCGACTTTTGAGCTCCAAGTATACTTGCTCAAGACCGGGAAAATAGCGTTTTCTGATCAAATGAACTGCGTCGGTTGCTTGTTGTCTATTGTACGTGTATGAAAGGATGTTCCTTTTTTCGAGCATTTCAAGCCAGAGATGGCCATCTTTAATAATCTGAGCTGCAAAAGCTTCCTTAATAGCATCACGAGCAAAAACAACGTTTGTTCCCATACTTTCCAGGAAATCCTTTAGAGTTTTCCAGGCAAGCTCAAAGGTAAACTCAAAACACTGGATAATTCCTGCTTCTTGGTAAGGATCCAGGCACTCCTTACTCAGTCCTTCCTTGAGAAACTGAAACGCATTTTCAAGGTTGCTAAAGCGCTGACGCCAACGGATGCTCTTGTTCATGCTAAATAGGTTAGGACAATGCTGTCAATTAGTCAATCGCATTGTCAATCCTTATTATAATTTTTTCATCCAAAATACCGTAGAATGATAGGACTCCCCCTTTAGAAAAATGTGGTATCGTCACTCCACAAAGATATCACAGAACTCTATGTAAACCTGATAGTTCATTTACAAAAAAGAAGGCTTTATAGATACTTTTTCCCAAATTCCTGAAATGGGGGAAGATGGCAACAGGAATCAAGCAGGGTATAGAAATGAGTTATTAGTGATGAGGGTTTGTTTACAGGATCAGGTTAAAGCTTCTATCACTCAAACAGCACATCCAACAGATGAAAGAAGAGACTCTTACAGGACTTTTGGCAGTCATCAAAGACTACTACAGAGGAGCTTGTCCATTCAAAACTTTTTTTAAGGCAAGGAGTGAAGCTTTGGGAGGACTTGATGCTTTTTCTGCGATCATGAGAAAATGCCTTGAGGTTTTTGCTCGGGACAAAAAAGATGTGCATCGAGATCTCATTGAAAAAATATCCTCTGAATACGCAGCTTTTCAGTGTTCGGTGAATGGATATTTACAGCTAATGGCTGAATTTCTACCATTCGCAAATAATTCCAATTTTACTTAACAAGATGCAGCACGTCCTTCAAGACCGACCAGCGAGGCTGGCTTTTTTCTGGGGGCAGCCCTTGGATCCAATACTCGATCATCTTTTTCTTAAACCCGATTTGCTCTTTCACTTTCAGCCAGTTATCGAGAAAGGAAGCAAAGGCCAATGCGTTTTCCCGAAATGGATATGCGATATAGGATTTGCCTAGAGAATCTCCATAATCCACGACGATAAACTCGGGATTCAAGATGCACCAAATAAATCCTGAAGTGCGCGACCAAAGACAGGCATCTACTTCACCCTTTCTCAATGGAGAAAATCCATGGAAGGAGATCACTTGTGCATTCGGAAAATACTTCTCTGCAATCTCCTTGTAGGCGCCTCTAGTGAGTATTTTCAAATTCCGATCTTGGATGTTTTTTAGGTTCATAAATTCGCTTTTCTTTGCTCGAGGAATAACAAGAACATTTTCTTCTTCCTTGTAAGAAGGCAGGCTAAACTCCATGGTTTTAAGCCGATTTTCCGTCATCAAAAAAGAGGACATTCCGATATCGAATTCCCCAGCAATCAATTGCTCTCCCAATCTATCGGGGTCGACTAAGACAAATTCGAGAGAACAATCCAAGTCCCTGGCCAATTGATACGCATAGGCGATATCGTATCCAGCAATTTCATCGAAATTATTTAAATAAGAGAAAGGAATTTCATAGTCTTCTATGCCAACTTTTAAAACACCTGTTTCTACGATTTGTGACAGGGTTGGTTTCATCGGATCTCTAGGACTTCCTATTTCTCCAGGCGATAATAATTTCGCATTGACCGGATTGCTAAGAACATCGGATATTTTGCGATTTTGATAGATTCCTTCGTAATAGTCGTCCATATGAATGAACGGCTTGGCGACATAAATAATGGCGATGAACAAAAAGGAGAAAACGGTTAAAGAGCCAAATAGCCTTTTCCAATGGTTTTGAAGTTTGCCTGAATAAGTCGCTTGAATCAATAGGACGGCCGCAAGAACGGAAACAGCGCTCATAAGCACTAGAAAATGGTGGGTGATGAGACTCTCTTCAGAGTCTATCTCTGTTGCTGTGATCGGAAGATTGAAATGCCCCCCAAAAAAAGAATCGTTAAATAGTCGGGTGGGTTCTCCAAAAGAAATCGGAGCAAAACGGAAATACAGCATCATCTGTTCGAGGAAGGACATTGAAAATCGATAATAAAAACAGAGGAAGGAAGAGATAAAAATAAAGACGGCAGAGCCAACCTGCGATATACAATATGCAATTGGTAGAATCATTTTGAGAACTGAAGCTTGTTCTTTCTGCTCCGATCCTTTCTTACAGTAGAGTACAAGAAATGGGAGGAGAAGAGAGGGAGAAGCGCATAAAAAAGGGAAGAGGCAAACCTCTTGAATCGCTTTGAATATTTGATTTCTAGATATTTCTGTGAAATTACAGATGATTGTCGGAATTATTATTAAAGAGAAAAACAAGTAAACAAAAATAAGCCCGAATAAATAATATCTTATACTCGACATGTCTTCCAATTCAATAATTCCAAATGCCATTGCAATATAAATAAAAACTCCGATTGGAGAAATAAGGCGAAGCCATCCGAAAATAAGTTCGAGAATTTCGAGGCTTCTTTCTAAATAGGGAATCAAGAATTCTTTTTGTTCGAGAGTCATCAAGGCAGCGCCAAAAAAAAGGCTAAAAGCCAATCCCGCTAGAATCTTGTTATTGGCTAGAGCATAAATTCCATTTTCAGGAACTAAATATTGAAAAATGAGTTCAGCAGCCTCTCCTCCCCCATTTTCCATTTTCACGGAATAGAAAGGAGGCAGCGGGTCTGGAATAACTTGAGTAAGAAAAAAAACGAAAAAAATAGCGATCGCCCAAAGACCAATAATAAAAGGCAACCCTCGTCTAAGTAGCCTGAACAGATCTTTAGACGTCATCGAGAGCATGCCGAAGATCAACGAAATAGAGATGTAGGGGAAAACAGCCATTTGCAAAAGCATGGAAAACGCATTCGCAAATGGCTTTAGAAATTCAGCCGCCAAAGGACCGAAAAAAATCCCCGTAAAAATCCCGAAGAAAATAGCATAAATACCCCAACGGTTTAGAGACTTACTCGCCAACATGCAGTAAATTCCTTAAGACAGACCAACGAGGTTCTGTTTTTCTTTGGTAGGCACCTTCGAGCCAATAATCGACCATTTCTTTACGAAATCCGGAGAGTTCCTTAAGGATCAGCCAGTTATTTACAAAAGAAATGAATTTGCCCCCCTGATCCCGAACTGGGTAGGAAAAATACGCTTTTCCGATTAATCCACCATAATCAATCGTAATATAATTCGGATGGGAAAGGCACCAGATGAATCCATTTTTACGGGTGGTAACCCAAGCGTCGAATTCCCAGTTTTCCTCGAGTATATTGAGGGAATTGAATTCCGTCACTTTTGCATAGGGGAAATGGCGATAGACATAATATTTAGTCCCTCCGATGACGCCGATATTCAATCCTTGGTCTGACACGAGCTCAGGTAGATTTAAGAAATGTTTTTTTTTCGAAACAGGAACGACCATCACGACATTTTCTTCTTGGTAAGGATGGGTGAAATTTAAATTGGTCAGTCGATCCTCTGTCATCAGAATAGCCGCCATCGCGATATCATAAAATCCCGCCTGAAATTCTTCATGGAGGAGATTGAAATTGCAAGGAATCAATTCGAGCGTGCAGTCAAGATCATTCGCAAGTTGATAGGCGTAGGCTATATCGTATCCAACGACTTGCTCCTCTTCATTTTCATACGCATAAGGGATGTCTGTCGTATTGTAGCCGACTTTAAGGATGCGGCTATCGACGATTTGGTCCAAAACCGGGCTCCCGGAAGGGCGCGGAGTCCCCTGTTCGACTTCTCTTTGCGAATAAATCTTGGTTTGGACTGGATTGGGAATCACATCAGAAATCTTAAGATTCATGTAAAGATTTTTATAGTTATCACTGATGTTAATCATGGGTTTGACCGAAATAATAAGAGTACAAAAAATAATAATTGTTACTCCTAATCTCGAAAAGAGCGTACTCCATTTTACGCGCAAGACTCCGTGATAGCCATGAAGCGTCAATAGAATTAAAGAAAGGATGGAAGCAACACTCACTAAAACCTGAAAATTCATCGTCACTGCCGAAGTCTCTGTGAATAAGACAAACGCTTCCGAAGGGAGGTGGAGATGTTGGATCATAAAAGCGACGGAATTGACTGTGCTGGAACTCGTTCCGATCGATAAGGGGATGCTTAAAAGTGTAAGAAGTCCTTGTTGGCTGATGGTGAATGGATGCCGATAATAAAAGGAAAGGAAAAACAAGAAATAAAGGACGATGCAATTCCCAATTTGACCAAAGCTATAAGCCAATGGGAGAAGCGTTTGAGAAGTCTCTCGGAAGGTAGGATCTGTTCCCTCGTACTTCTTCGCCAAATCGTTTAAATAGGAATTCAAAAATGGAATCGCGAAAGGCGCCAGACCAGTCACAAATGGGAGGAGGCATACTTTCCGAAATGCTTTGAGAACTTCTTTGAAGCTCATTGGGATCAAAGACGAGACAAGGAGGGGAAGAACCCAAAATGTGATAAATAGGCAAAGGATGCTATAGCAGATGACGAAAAATTCGAGCTTGTTCAAATCTTCGAAGTGAACAGTGCCGGCGGCTAGAGCGATATGGGCAAAAGCTCCAATCGGAGAAATAAGAGCTAGCCAATAAAGTGCTTTTTCAAGCAACTTGATCACCCGATCCAAAAAGCTGATCAGAGGTTCTTTTTTTTCCAAGTGCATGAGAGCTGAGCCGGCGATAAGAGCAAATATGGCAACTGCGGGGACGATATTATTCGCAAGATCGTAAACGAGATTTTCAGGGACGATATAGCGAATGAATTCTTGTAAAATATTCGATTTTGTTTCTGTTGTTACAGTAGAAATAACGGTCTCTTCGGGAGCTGGAATCAATTGAGAGACCACGGCTACCAAGAAATAGACGATCGCCCAGACGGTTAGTAAAAACGGCCATCCGTTTTTGAATAGTTTTTTCCCTGTAGATGCTGGCAAAGAGCCGAGTCCGTGGATCAAAGAAAAGCAGATATACGGCAAGACCATCAATTGCAAAAGCATCGTGAAGGACATGGCGATCGGCTTTAGAACAGAGCAGAGGGGTCCAAAAAAGAGGCCGACGAAGATCGCCAAGAGAACCGCCGCTAAAACCTGATAGCCTAATGATAATTCGCGCATCGCTACCAAAAATTAAAATTTTGATCAGATTCGTCTTGCAGCATCTTTTCATCTTCTTCATTGATTTCGATATCTTTTTTTGCAGGAGGCGATTTTGGCGGTGGTGGGTCCGTCAATTCTTTTGGCGAACTTGGACTCTCATCCGTTTTTTGGGGAGAACTCATTGACAAAAGCTCCGGCATAACTCGACTTTGCACAGTCGAGTTAACGCTCGTCTCTTGATTTTTGATTGATTCTTTAATTTTATTTTCTTCCGGAGATAATGTGGATTGCTTATTCTCATTTGATCTGTCTTTAAGCCAGTTATAATAACCGTAACCCGTTCCGACCAAAATCTTGTTTCTAAATATCAACGGCGTGAGATTAAAGGGAACCATCCGAGTTTGGCCCAAGACGGTAGGCTGGGTCACATAGAGCCATACATCATATTGGTCCTCAGAGAGTTGGAAAGATTCATCTTTGTAGGGATCGCGCATGATGCGCAATACTTGATCTTCGCTCATTCCCAGATTAAGACGGGAGAGATTGTCAATATTTCGTTCAGATACGGCGGTTGTTTTTAAAGCATTGCTGGTTGCACAACCGTGCAGGAGCAACAATGCCGACAATGTAGTACAGACATTCCACTTTCTCATCGAATTCCCCTCTCCTCCTCGGGATACTTGAAGATGAGGGTATTGTCAACTTAATACCAATCCCAGTAAATAATGTCTTATTTGAGCTGCGTAGAATCGATCAAGCGGCAGGCTACGCAAATGGGTGCGTATTAATGCAATACGCCCCCATTTGCGTTCGTCGATTATATGCGCTTTGACGCGCTCAAAATAAGACATTTTACTGGGATTGGTATAAGACTGGAGTTTGGACTAATTTTGGGAAAAAGGGTCTTCTTCGTCCTTGAGGCCCTCTTCTTCCAAAGGTTCTTTCGGTTTTTTCTTTGGGTTGCGGGGTGCAGTTGAGTTTGGGTATTAAAAGAAAAAAGGAGCGGC
>CAZFWE010000014.1:0-14380 GCA_964522685.1 uncultured bacterium
ACTTTTAGAGATGGAAATGCGAAAATTACCCTTTTCAAGATTGGTCTTGAGCATTAAGAAGCTGTTATACACAAAGGATCTATTCTTAATGTTTATTTCTTCATAGTCCTTTAGGGGTCGCGTTGATGTTGTACAGATACGTCTCAGGGAAGAACTTGCTCAAGATCTTCACTGCATTTTCGCCGTTCTGAGCCAGAGCTGTTGCAGAATAGAGGCAAAGACCCACGCCGTGGCCTTCTCCAAACCCGTTGAATGTGACGGTGTCCTCTTTTACGATGGCTGTGAAGTCGCTGGAGCGGAGATGGTTTTTTCCGAGGCCGTTTTGGAGTGCAAAGAAGTCAAAATCATAAGACGAGGCGGCATCCTTCACGCGAAGCCCGTAGACTTTGTTCGAAGATTGATCGGTAAATAGTTCAAGCGATTTGATGTGCGGCACGTCGAGAGCTTGGGCAAGAACTCGCTTGGAAACGGTGTAGGTCCATTTCGATTCTTGGCGAACAAGGGCCGCATGAGGCGCTTCGACTCCGCGATCGGGCGCGAATCCATCTTTGCGGAAAAGCGATTGGTAAGCGGCGGTTTTGCCGGCGCTATTTTCGGTCCAGGAAGCGGCGAAGGGGATATTTTTGCCGTTGTTTCGATGTACGAGGATCAAATATTTCGTTGTTTCGACGGCCTTGTCATTGGGAGAATCTGGGATGGTGAGGGCCGAGCCTTGGTAGCCGACCTCAGATGCGACCACATGAAAAAAGCTATTCGAAGAGCGGAGCGCGTTGTAATAGGCGTCGGTGCGGGTCAAAATGGCGAGTGCGGAAAGGACTTCAGGTTCGGTTGAGGCATTGAATTGAGGGGCTAAGATCGCTTTTACATAGTCTTCGATATCGAGATCGTTGACCACGTTGATTCGTCCGCAAACACCGAAGATGGCGATGGCACCGCTATATTGGATCCCGTTGACGAAGATGGAGGCTTCGTCTGAGCGAGGTTTGATATAGATCTGATGGATACCGGCAAATTCTTCACCCCATTTGAGGCCATTTTCGAGTTCGTGGATCATAAACCGTTTCCCGAGAAGTCCAGAAGTGACGCGTGATCCGTCGTGCGGATTGAAGATGTGATAGGGGCCTTTTACCTCGAGGAGCACGCCGTCGGCATCCTTTTCTAAAAGGACTTGGATGTTCCGGGGAGACATTGGCTGGTGAATTTTCTCTGTCATGCTTGGGGAGTCAGTAGCGCTAAACGCGAAATTGCTGAGTATTAGGCCGGCAGCGGCAATCATGCTTCTCATATCTCTATATCCTTCTTTTTTAGATGTTCAACGGCGAGTTGGGTGGTTTCTCTGCCTCGCGGCGTCCGTTTAATGAAGCCTTGCAAAATGAGATACGGTTCATAAACTTCTTCCAATGTATGAGGTTCTTCTCCACAAGCCGCGGCTAAATTATTCAAGCCGACGGGGCCACCTTTGTGATGCTCTATGATAACTTTTAATATTTTTTTGTCCATTTCATCGAGTCCGAGCTCGTCGATCGATAGCATTTCGAGCGCATCTTTGGCCGTTTTCAGATCGATGATTTTTCGCATGGATGTCTGCGCAAAATCGCGCACCCATCGGAGGAGATTGTTCGCAACGCGAGGAGTGCCACGGGATCTTTTCGCGATTTCGAAAGAAGCTTCTTCGTTGAGATGGACTTTGAGAATATTCGCAGAACGTCCGAGAATTTTAGAAAGGGTGGCCGGGTCGTAATAATCGAGGCGGAGGTGGATGAGAAACCTCGATCGCATGGGAGCACTTAAAAGCCCCGATCTCGTCGTCGCACCGACCAAAGTAAATGGATTGAGCTTGACCTGCACGCTCCTTGCATTTGGCCCCGAATCGATCAAAAGATCTAAATTGAAATCTTCGATAGCCGGATAGAGATATTCTTCTGCTACAATCGATAAGCGGTGGATTTCATCGATGAACAGGACATCGCCGGTTTTAAGATTTGTGAGCAGTCCTGCGAGATCGCCCGGTTTTTCAATGGCAGGTCCAGATGTGACGACGAGATTTGTGCCCATCGCTTTTGCGATGATGTGAGCGAGCGTTGTTTTGCCGAGTCCGGGAGGCCCGCTGAACAAACAGTGGCCGAGCGCCTCGCTTCGCGACTTAGCAGCGCCGATGAACACATCGAGCCTTTTGCGGACCGATTCCTGGCCGGCGAAATCCTCGAGCGTTTGAGGGCGAAGCGGCACCTCGAAAGGCTTGTCGGGTTCCGACCAAGAGGACTCGATAAAGGGAGCTGCAGGCATACGGAAAAAGGTAGCAGGAAAACCATTTGAAAAGCTATACCTAAGTGTACTGGGCCCACTCAAGTTGTGTGAGTTTTGTTGGGCATCTTTTACGCCCCAGCGCATTGCTCGCACTCGCAAACTTTCTAAGTTTGCTTCGTGTCTCTGCATCGCTACTGGGATGCAAAATCTGCTGCCAAAATTCACACAGCTTTGAGTAGGCACAGTATAGGCGAATCAACTCGACTTTAGGAGAATTTATGTCACTGCAATCTGATCGCTGGATCCGTAAAATGGCTTTGGAACACAAAATGATCGAGCCGTTTATGGACGGACAAGTACGCGAACTGAATGGGAAAAAGCTCGTCAGTTACGGCCTTTCAAGCTACGGCTACGACCTTCGCGTCGCAGAAGAATTCAAAGTGTTTACGAATGTGTACAATACAATTGTCGATCCGAAGAATTTTAACGCGAACGCATTCGTCGACATCAAAGGGGAGACCTGCATTATTCCTCCCAATTCCTTCGCGCTCGCAAGGAGCGTGGAGTATTTCCGGATTCCTCGGAATGTATTGACCCTTTGCATTGGGAAATCGACTTACGCCCGTTGTGGAATCATCGTCAACGTAACCCCCTTCGAGCCGGAATGGGAAGGCTATGTGACCTTGGAGATTTCGAATACAACTCCCTTGCCTGCAAAGATCTATGCCGGAGAAGGGCTTGCGCAGGTACTCTTTTTAGTCTCTCCCGATACTTGCGAGACCTCTTATGCCGACAGGCAGGGAAAATATATGCACCAGATGGAAATTACGGTTCCATCGATTTAACCGGAGTTCTCCAGATTTAAATGGTCTAGAATTTTGTTTTTGCGATAATTGGAGTTTGGAGTGGTGTGTTGTGGAATTGAAGGCATCTGGCTGGTTTCGACGGACTTGGTGGATAGGGGCATTTTGCTCCATTGCCTTATTGGTGTTCGGCCATGCGATGAAGAATAGGGCTGCTGCCATTGCTGAGCTCCGCTTTCGTTTATCTGAAATGGAGAAAATAAGCCTATTGGCAAACCAAGAAAAAGAAGAACTCGCCCATCAGATCGCATCTCAAAGCGATCCTGCCTGGATCGAGTTGGTGCTTCTTCGAGAAGTTGGAGTGGTCCCCGAGGGATTCTTGAAGGTCCATTTTAAACGATGATCACTCTGATCGCTCTGGTTATTGTCCTTTTCTTTCTTCTGGCCTTATCGGGGATCCTATCCGGATCCGAAACGGCTCTCTTCTCGCTTTCTTCCGTGCAGCTTAAATCATACAAAAAAACTAAAGATCTCCGCTTTTCTTTGATCTTCCATTTGATGGAAAGACCTCGCGATGTTTTGGTTACGATTCTGATGCTCAACGTCTTATCCAATATTTTAGTGCAGAACACCGTTTCGAGTCTTTTTGGCGAATACAATGCCTGGGCGCTAAAAGTAGGTGTGCCGCTCGCATTGACCTTGCTTTTCGGAGAAGTCCTTCCGAAATCGATCGCGATGCCCAATAATATCCATATCGCATATCGCGTAGCTCCCTTTGTTTCCAAAGCAGCCCGATGGCTCGGACCAATTCGGGGAAAGTTGACTGCGGTCACGAGCTGGCTTTCCCGAATATTCTTCTTGATCATCCAAGAAGAAGAGGAAATCTCTCCCGATGAATTGAAACACGTCTTGAAGACCTCGCAAGAGACGGGGATTCTCCTTCCGCAAGAAGCTCGATTGATGGAAGGGGCATTGGATTTGCAGAAGACTCTCGTGAAAGAACTGATGCGTCCACGTGAAGAGATTCTCTATTACGATACACAAGAGCCTCTTTCTCAGCTCGTCCATCTGTATGCCGACGAAAGGACGACGCGGGTTCCCATCTGTGATGGCAATTTGGAAAATTTAAAAGGAATCCTTTCGACGCAAGAATTCTTTCTTTTCCAGGATTCGATTTGGTCGAGCCAGGATCTCTTGTGTCATCTGAAAAAGCCTTATTATGTTCCCGAGACAACCAAAGCCTCCACTTTGCTCAAGCTGCTCCGCGATCGAGGCGAAATTTTAGCCATCGTTGTGGATGAATATGGATCGATCTCGGGCCTGATTACACAGGAAGATTTAATTGAGGGCGTTGTGGGGGAGATCGCAGACCTTCGCGATACGAAGAGCCTATTTACTCGTTCAGGCGAGAATGTGATCATCGCAAGCGGTAAATTAGAACTGTCTCATTTTGCGGAAATTTTCGGCATTGAGCTTGAATCGAAGGAAAACGTGGTAACATTGGGAGGATGGCTCACCGAGCAGCTCGGCACGATCCCTCAGACGGGAGTGAAATACGCCACCGACCAATTCCTCTTCTACGTATTGGCAGCAGATCCAAACCGAGTTCGGAGAATTTATGTGAGAAAACTCGATTCCTTGCGAGGTAAATCGTGATTGAGTGGCTGCTGTTCACAGGACTAGCGATTTTTGTCCAAGGCATTTTTGCGGCGGTGGAAATGTCTTGCGTCTCTTTCAATAAGATCAGGCTCCAATACTACGTCAGCCGGGGCAATCGGCGGGCGGCTTGGATCAGCTTCCTCTTGAAAAGGCCTTCGAGGCTTTTTGGAACCACGCTTATTTGCATCAATACTTCTCTCCAAATGGGATCGGAATGCGCTCGCAGATTCTATGAATCAGTTCACTTGGACCCCGATTGGGCGCCTGTTACGCAAGTGATAATCGTCGTAATCTTTGCTGAGTTAGTCCCGATGTTCACAGCGCGCCGCCATCCCGAGAGGATCGCGATGTTCTTCGCACCCCTTTTGATATGTGTGAGTCGGTTATTAACTCCTTTCACTTGGGGATTCGATCAACTTTCGCGCGGTGTTCATCTGCTGATGAAGAGTTCGTCGGAAACACCACTTTTCTTGTCCCGTGAAGAGGTCAAGATCGCCTTCGAGGAGGGAGACATTGGAGAAGCTGATGAATTTAATGCGATTGTCAGTTCCATTTTCAGTCTTAAAAACGCGGCCTCTTCCCAATGGATGCAGCCTATTTCCGAAATGCAGCTTTTTCCCTCGACGGCCAAAGTAAGCGATGTTCGAAGAGCTTTAAAAACGAGATATGCTCCCATTTTGCCTATTTACCATCGGATTCCGAACAACATCGTTTCGATCGTCGATTTGCGCGATTTACTTCGGCTGGAAGACGATCAAAAGATTGTGGACCAGGGAAAATCTCCTTGGTTTGTAACCAAAGATACTTCTATTCTTCAAATCATTGATCAGTTTCGGCGCAATAATCAGAGCATGGCAGTGATTTTAGAAACAACGGGGCAAGCTTGCGGAATTTTGACGTTAGATCGAATCGTCGATGGCATTTTTGGCAAACAGGAGCGCGCAAGGGCGGAAGAACTCCTGAGTCATTTCGTCGAAAGAACTCTATCCGGCTCGATGACCGTGGCAGAATTTAACCGCGAATTCAAAGTGAAGCTTCCCGCAGATCCTGCAATGACGTTAAGCGATTTGATCTTCACTTCTTTGAATCATTCTCTATCGCGTGGAGAAATTGTTCGCATCGGAGATTTTGAATTCACTTGCCTTGAGCCGACTCTCCGTGGCGTTAAGCGATTGCACGTTCGCTCTTTACAAGAATAATTTGTTAGTCTATAACCTTTGGAGATGACAAAGGTGACGAGCGGCAAAACAAAACTTACGCAAAGAACTAGCTGCAGTGCTAAACGCGTGTCTGCGCTCGATTTCATCGATTCAATCGATAGCACCTGGAAAGGCCATGTACAATTTGCAATGTGGCTTATCCAAAAGCTCCATCCAAAAATCATTGTCGATCTTGGCTTTGATCAGGGTCTTTCAACCATTGTGTTTGGCTATAAGAATTCAGGGCATATATTCGGCATTGACTGGTTTTACGAAGAGGGGAGCTACGCCGAAAAGAGTTTCGCACTCGATATCGCTTTTCGCAATATCTCGCAAGCGATTCGCTTTAATTACGTCAAAAATATTCATCTTATCATCGGCCCTTACCGCGATGTACTAAAAAACTGGAACCGCAAAATCGATCTACTTCACATTGACTGGGCGCGCACATATCAAGCGGTTAAATTTCAGTATGATAGCTGGCAGCGCCACCTCAAAGATGACGCGGTGATCTTGATCCACGATGTCCTATCACATCCCGACGAAGTAGGACGATTTTTCAGGGAGTTACCATTTCCGAAATTTCTTTTTCCCAACGATCACGGGTTGGGGGTAGTCTCTTCGAATGCGGAGATTATCCGAGACATTGAAGCGACTTATGCGGCATGGTTGGAAGAAACGCATTGAGTAAATCGAAAAGCGCCGTTTGGAAGAGGGATCACTTTATCGAATCCCGATCGCATGATAATCGCTCTCTCACCGTGATAAATTGGCGTCATAGGGACTTCTTCAATCAATAAATTTTCCGCTTCGTTCATGAGCTGTATTCGAAGAGGAACATCACTTGTTTCATTTAATTTTGAAAGAATTTCTGAATATTTTTGGCTTTCAAATTGGGAATGATTTCTAGGTGCGTTCTTATTTTTAAATCGTTCTAGAATGCTGGTTGGATCCATGTAGGGAGCAATCCAGGTTACAATTCCTATTGAATAACGACCCGAAGAAATTTTATCTAAGTAAGAATGAAAACTCTGAATTTTTACCTCGACATGAAGATTCAAATGTTTTTTCCATTGTTCTTGTAAAAACCGGGCTGTTTTTATTTGAGGAAGTGAATCTGAAGAAATCAAAACTAGATTGTCGGAGAACATTCGGAATTTAAAGGAATTTGGTTCTCTAGAGGTGAGGATATCTAATTCATTCATTCCGAGCTTTAAGAAGTCTTTAGCTTTTATAGGATCATGCGCAATTGGGTTCACAGTTCCTAAAGCAAGAGGCCGGGGGAGAAAACGAAGTGCAGGAGTTCCTAATAAATCAGAATCAAATTCAAGTCGATTGATTGCAAAAGAAAACGCTTTTCGAATGTTTTTGTTAGAAAAAGGGAAAGAAGAATTGTTGAAGGAACAAAATAAAGTCGAGATGACAGGGGTTACCCGAAGGAGTTTAGCAATATCAGCTTTTTTGAGTTCTTCATTTGGAATTGGAGATAACGTATTGCAAATCAGGTCAAGGCGTCCTTCGCGAAACATCTGTAAAACAAGATAGGGATTTTGGCAAATGTAAATCGTCAGCTCATCAGAGGCCACATTTTTTTCATCCCAATACAGGTGATTTTTCTGCAGTTGAATAGCTTCTTTTTTTTGCCAAGAGATAATGCGAAAAGGACCGCTGACAGGAACCATCGAAACATCGATTAAATCAAGAGGTGTTTTATTTTCTATGGATCGCGGGATTGGGAAAAAGTTGCAAAAGGAGATTAATGAAAGAAAATGGGGACATGGATTTTCTAAAGAAACTCGTAGTTTTCTAGCTTCTACTGCCTGTACTCCTACTTGAGAAAGATCGCATTGTCCATTTCGCGCTTTTTCTCCGTTCAAAAGATTGAAGAACATGTGTGTAGCTAGAGACTGGAAATGGGGGGATAGAACGCGCTTCCATGATATTTCAAAATCTTTCGCTAAAATCGGATCACCGTTGCTCCAGTAAGCTTCCCGGATCATAAATTCATACGTGCGCCCGTCGTCGAATATGCGATAAGATTCTGCTAAAGCAAGTTCTACTGTGCCATTCGCGTTTAATCGGGTCAGGCCTTCAAAAACCATGGAAAGGAAATCAGAGGTGATAATGTCGCTGCTCTTTTGCGGATCCAGCGTTAAAGGATCCATTCTGTAAGAAATACGCATGGCATCTCCTATGGGACCTTTTTACCATAAACGATAGCCCTCTTAAAAAACAAGTTATACCAAATTTACTGGGATTGGTATTATTACGCTGTAAGATTTCTCAGCTTTTTTACGAGAGGGACGATCTTTTCGAGAGCGAGATCGATTTCTTCTCGAGTATTGGTGCGCCCGAAAGAAAAGCGGATCGAAGAACGGGCTACTTTTCGGTCGATGCCCATATTGGTCAGAATGCGCGAAGGTTCGAGGGCTCCTGAAGAGCAGGCCGAGCCGAGACTTACTGCGATGCCGGCCATATCGAGCTGCATGAGAAGCGATTCTCCGTCGCAGCCGAGAAAGGCGATGTTGACCGTGTTGGAGACTCGGGGGGCCTGGCCGTTGATGGCTAAATCCGGCAGAGCGCGCAATAGTTCACATTCGAAGCGACTTCTCAGGTCGAGGAGATGTTGAAAGATGGCGGGCTGGTTTTCTCGCAAAATTTGCAAACCCTCTGCAAGGCCTAAAATTCCCGGGAGATTTTCAGTCCCAGCCCGGTGCTTATATTCCTGATTTCCTCCAGTAGAGATCGAGTGAAGCTTTAACAAGTTCCGGCAGAAAAGAGCTCCGACGCCTTTGGGCGCGTTGAATTTATGTCCGGAGATCGCCATTGCACTAACGCCTTTCACGATGGGCAGAGGCTCTTTTCCGATAAAGCTAACGCCGTCTATAAGCAGTGGGATCGAGTATTCTTCAGCTACAGATGCAATCGCTTCGAGATCGATTTTGACGCCGGTTTCGCTGTTAGAAGCCGACAAGACGATCGCTTTGGTCGCGGGACGAATGGCCTCTTTTACTTGTTCGGGAGTGGGGGCTCCCCAAAGGCCACAGGAAATGTAAGTGATGGAAAAACCTTTGTTCTCGAGGACTTGGACTGTTTTATAGACGGAAGAATGTTCGATGTTCGTCGTAATTATGTGTCCCTTTTCAGAGGTCCCTTCGGAAAGCCCGCGGAGCATGAGATTGATGCTCTCGGTGCCGCCAGAGGTAAAGATAATTTCATTCGGCTTAGCTGAGAAAAAATCAGCAGCTTTTTGGCGCGCAGTTTGGAGCAATTTTTTGGCCCTAACCCCGAGTTGATGGACGCTGGAAGGGTTAGCCGGGGGACCCTTCAGATCCTCGAGCATGGCCTGAAAGACTCTCGGGTCGAGCTGGGTCGTCGAATTGTTGTCTAAGTAGATCATCCCTCCTCCGGGGGGAACCCGGCCCTTAAAGGCCGGGTATTTTCAAAACAATGTTGAGGCGAGCTGAAGCTCGGTCCAACTAATAATCTCAGGCCTTAAGGCCTGGGTTCACTGGGATAGGTTCTTGGGCACATGTTGGATCAGTAGAACCGTAATGTTATCATTACTGCCCTTTATTTTCGCCTTTTCTATAAGCCGAGCCGCCGCTGTATCTAGGGAATCGGAGCGCTCCAGGATTTTTTCCATGTCTTTAAAGGGGAGAGAGTCTGTAAGACCGTCTGAACAGAGGATGAAGAGGTCGCCGGGTTCGTAGCTAGCTAAAGCGATTTCAGGGGTTACCTGTTTCGAAGTGCCGATAGCGCGGGTGATCACGTTTTTGTAAGGATAAGGAGTCTCACAAGTCTTCGACTGCCCCTGAGAAAGCCATTTTGCAAAAAGAGAGTGATCTTGCGTGAGCTGCTCGAGTTTATTTTTGCGGAAACGGTAAATGCGACTGTCGCCGACATGAGCGTAGATTACGACTGTTTCCATCCAGTAAAGGCAGCATAAGGTGGTTCCCATCCCATTCAGGATATGGCTTTTTTTCCCTTTCTCGTAGACTTTTTGATTGGCTTTTTCGATAGCGAGTCGGAGTGTTAGAAGGGGGTCGGAAGAAGAAGCTTGGATCGCGGTGCAAAGCGCCTCGATCGCTTCTTTTGCGGCAACTTCACCTGCTTGATGTCCCCCCATCCCATCTGCCAGAGCGAAGAAACTCTTTTCAGGAATTGCCGCCCAGACATCTTCGTTATTGGGCCTTGAAAGGCCGATATCGGAAAGACCGGCATATGCAAGCTTCATAGCGGTGATAGAATTCCCCCGAAAAAATAGAGGTTCAAGATGCTGATCGCATTGAACATGGAATGGAGTGAAATGGAAGCGAAAAGAGAGCCTTGCTTTTCATAGATGAAGCCGAGAAAGAGGGCGAGCACAAATAGCGATCCGACAATCGGAATATTGCCGAGGCCTTGATCGGGCGAGAAGTGGAAAAAGGAAAAGCAAAGAGCGGTGATGAGAATCGCTTGCTTTGATCCTAGGTGTTTTCTGATAAATGATTGCAGAAAGCCGCGAAAAAGTGTTTCTTCGATCAGCGGTGCGATAAAGACAATCACTACAATCGCGAGGAAAAAGTAGAGGGGGTTGCTAAAGGTCATCTTGACGAAATAGACGGCGATTTGATCGGGCAGCTTTGATACATTAAAAACGGCAAAGACTAACGACTCTAAGAACTGGCTTGCAAAAAGGACTAGGGGGAAGGAGAGGCACCAAGCATAAAATGCAAAGATAAAATCTTCTCGATAATTGACGAGAAGATGAGTGTTTTGCCAGAGGCTGGAGCGAGTAGTGCTATTTAAAGTGCGGGAATAGATCAATATTCCTAGAAGAGTCAATGCAGAGATAATGAAGTTGAGCCAAGAGAGGAGTCCGATTTGTATTCCTCCCTGTTTGAAAAAGGCTTCCATCCCATTATACAGATAGCGCCCGACGATGTAATTCATCCCGAAGTAGATCGCAAATGGGATGAGCACATGATTCAAAGTGACAGGTGTTTTCCAAACGCGGCTCGGATTCCAACGAAAAAAGCCCTTATATCTTCCGAAGCACAAAACGCCAAATGCAACAATGCCGAGAAAGAAAATTTCGGCAATTTCGTGAATACTCATCCCTGCTCCGGGTATTTTCAAAATAACGTTGGGCCGAGTCGAAGCTAGGTCCAACTAACATCTTAGGCTTTAAGGACCACTAGGTTCATCGGCTTTTTGCCAGCAATACATAATCAGTTACGCGAGAGGCTATTTCTTGGATGAATTGCGCATGTGCAATGCCCATCGGAGACTTTCGGTATTCGTCCGAACCCCAAACAATAGCGTTATAGTCGGTGGGGATTAGCGTCTTCGGAATGTAGTAGGAATCGCGGATCATTTCCTGAAGCACGACCTTCGGATGAGACCCTCGAATATCGAGAACTCGGATCCGGACCGACATGTTTAGATTGGTAGAAACTTCTTGGGGAGAATAGTTGGTGGGCTCCCGTTTTCCTTTGAGCGCCGGTTTATTTTCATGTTCGACGAGCTCTAAGAAGACGACGAATTCCTCGTTTTGGAATTCTCGTTTGACCCAGGAAAGATCGTTGCCGAATGGATTTTCTACAAAAGGAAACTCGGCATTCGGATGGACGAAGATTTTACCCGTTTGCGAAATCTGGCTTGTGACTGTGGCGGTGATTTCTTCTGAAAGGCTCCAAGGGCATTCGAAAGAAGTTGTATCAATAGCCGATGCGATCGCAATTACCGGTTTGGCTCGCCCGTCTCCGTGAAAGCGGGACATTTCGTCGTTGCTGCGGTTGCAGGAAAAGGCTAAAACACTCAATAGAAGAAGAGAGAATTTAGAGCGCATGTGTTTGGATCCTCCACAAAATTCACCTGAATATAGCAAGCGCAAAATTTCTTGACTATTGGGTTTTTCATCAGGTCTCTACAAACCCAGTCCTCTTTAGGGCCGGGTAGTCCAAATCCGAACGCTTGGGTCGAGTTCAAAACTCGATCCAAGCCTGCCAATCCCGGGTCTTTAGGCCCGGGGTTCATTTTTTTCAAGCAAAGCGAGTTTCGAAAGAGGTCTATTTTTGGATGGCGAGAAGAGCCGAATACGGCTCTACTTGCAGAGGAGAGGAGAGCAGGGGGCCGTTTTCGTGCATTTTCCAATCTTCCATTGTATTTATGATAAGCTGCCAATTGCATCCTTTGGGAAGCTCGAGCTCGGCAGGTTGGAAGTTTGCGTTGAAGGCGACAAAAAGTTTTGGCGTTGTTTTGGTCGAGAAGGAAACAAAGCGCGAAGCTGTGCTCCAATCGGCTTCTTGTCCTTTGATCCCATGCCATTCGATGTCTCTATCTGTTAAAAATCTAGTTTTCCGCAGTTCAGCATGCTGTTTTCGGAAAATGATGAGGTCTTTGACAAATTGGAAAATCTCTCTGTTCTTTTCGAGTTTTTCCCAGAGGAACCAGTTGATCTCATTATCTTGGACATACGGGTTGTTGTTGCCGAAGCGGGTATGGCCGTATTCATCGCCCATCAGTAGCATGGGGATCCCTTGCGAAAGAAAGAGGGCGAGGAGGTGGTTGCGCATTTGTCGCTCGCGAAGAGAGAGGATTTTCGGGAGCGTGGTTTCTCCTTCAATCCCGCAATTCCAATTGAAGTTTTGGTTCTCTCCGTCGTGGTTCAAGTCTCCATTATCGCGATTGTATTTATCTTGGTACGTTACGAGATCGCGAAGGCTGTATCCGTCGTGGGCAGTGATGAAATTGATTCCCGAAGTGGGAGTATTCGTCTTGCCGTAAAGAAAATCGCTACCCGAAAGAACAGCCGCAAAGCGTCCGGCTTGGTTCTCTGTTCCTTTGATAAAAGAGCGGCAGATATCGCGAAATTTTCCATTCCATTCGATCCAGGGCCCCCATTTTGCAAACGAACCGACTTGATAAAGCCCGGCCGCATCCCAAGCTTCCGAGATCAGTTTTACAGAAGAGAGGAGAGGATCTTTTGCGATTGCGGCTAAAATCGGCGGATGTTCCATCGGTTTTCCATCGACGCCGCGAGTGAGGATTGAAGCGAGATCGAACCGGAATCCGTCGATGTGCATTTCTTCGACAAAATAGCGGAGGCTGGAGAGGATGAGCTCTTGTACGATCGGATGATTGGCATTGATTGTATTGCCGCAGCCGGTATAGTCGCGGTAGTTTCCCGCAGGACCGATGAGATAATACGTCCGGTTATCGATCCCGCGCCAAGAGACTGCGTAATCTTTTCCTTCACCTGTGTGATTATAGACGACATCGAGAAACACTTCGATCTCATTTTTATGCAGTTCTCTGATGAGCGTTTTGAAATCAATCAAGTGGCCGTAGCTTTGTTTAACACCAAAAAAAGAGACTGGATTATATCCCCAGTAATTAGGCAATCGCTCTTTTGTTTCTGGGTGGAAGTTCTTCGAATGGCACTCGTCAAATTCATAGATAGGCATGAGCTGTACGGCATTGATACCGAGCTCTTTCAAAAAGGGAATTTTCTCGATCATCCCCGCGTACGTTCCTCGCATTTTTACACCGCTCGACGGATGCATCGTAAATCCTCGGACATGCATTTCATAGATCACGAGGTTTTCTCTGGCCAGATGGGGACGGGGAGTGTTTTGCCAATCAAATGGGTCTGGTTTTTGGATGTGTGCCAAGATTTGTTTCAAGGGAGTCTTGTTCCAAAATGGCGAAGTTGCAGGGAATCGAGCATAGGGATCTAAAAGCCATTGGTTTTGATCGAATAGATCCCCTATTTTTTCATTCCAATCTCCTCGGCATCGATAGGCGTACAGGGTTTCAGGAGGGATGTTTTTTAGGCCGATGTGCCAGATATCGCCCGTTTTTTGTAAGGGAAATACGCGCGTGGGAGCTTGAGAATCAGGGAGAAATAGCCCGACCCATACCTCTAGAGCGTGGGCGGAAAAAAGCGCGAAATTGCACTCTTTTCCCTGAAAAGAAAGCCCCATCGGAGAGGGAATCCCTAAACTTACCTCGATATTTTCCAGCATCTTAATTCCTCTTAAACTGTAAAGTAAATTTTTTAATCAATAAATTCTTGATTTATATGGGAATTTTAAGTAAAATATTATAGGAAAGCTAATGAGAAACAATAGATTTGCTTCCCTCTGGGAATCTTTTTTCTTGCACGCATATTCGGCAAAGATTTATACCTAACGTTGCACTTTATTGATTTTGCAGTTTTGATAAAAAATCCATTAGGAGGAAAAAAACCAATGTCCTTTGAAAATGCTAAGGCCAACTTACGCGAGTTTGGCAAAGAGCTCAACTTAGAGGCTCTTGATTTCGACGAAAATAACACATGTATTCTCGGAATTGACAATACGTTCTCGTTACATATTACTTATGAACCTAATTCTGATCGGCTCTATCTCTATTCTCCCATTCTCGATGGACTTCCAAAAGACGACCGCATTCATTTGCCCATATGCTCCGACAAGCAGAACACAT
>CAZFWE010000015.1:0-12695 GCA_964522685.1 uncultured bacterium
GAAGTAATCGACATTGAAAAACTCGGCACCGCCTTCCGAAGAAGCTCCAATGATATTGGGCGCGAAGTATTCCGATGCTTTCACCTGATCGTGCATATAGAGCCGATAGGCATACGCAAGCTCAGCCTGGATACGGAAGATGGCGGCAATTTGCCGGTTGCGCAATGCCATCGGGCGGTGGTCGAGGATGAAATCAAGATCGTTGTGAAGCTCCGGCTTATAGTATTCGATCGGGCAAACTTCTCGGATCGGATTTTCTACTTGGATTGAGGGCTCAGAGATCTCGGCATGCAAATGGGCTTCTTGCGAAGCGGTGCATTGTCCGACGACAGTTACAATGGAGCCGGGCTGCAGGCCATCGAGCTTTTGCGCTTCTTCTTTATTTTGGATAACGACTTGGGCCAGCCCACTTCTGTCGCGAAGGATCAAGAAGGTGAGTTTTCCGAACGCGCGGGTGTTATTAAGCCATCCGCGGATGCAGACTTGTTGACCGATGCAGTTGGGTAGTTCTCGTGCAAGAATTCTTTCCATAGGAGGATCCTTTTGCGAATGATTTTACCACAGAAAAGAAAGAGCTCAAGAGAGAAATTATACCGATCTTAATCTCTGGTCGGTTGACCGTTTCAAAAGAGAAATTATTCTCTGAAAGGGACTCTTGCTCTGCGATAGAGTCCGTGACCGTCGTGCTTAAAATTGCCGATTTGTGCCCGGGGGAGGAGCCGGTTGCCAGAGAGATTAAGGCACGTAAGAGATTTGATATAGCCAATCTCTACCGGGAGAGCTTTGAGTTTATTGCTAAAGAGGGAAAGGTTTGCCAGGGATCTGAGGTTTCCAATCTCTACCGGAATGGTTTCGAGCTGGTTGTTAGAGAGGTCAAGGTACGTAAGAGACCTGAGATTGCCGATCTCTTTTGGGAGAGCTTGGAGCAAGTTGCCAAAGAGGCGAAGAGTTTTAAGAGATTCGAGATTGCGGATTTCTGCGGGGAGGGCTCGCAGTCGGTTGTTCGAGATGTTAAGCTCGGTAAGAGATCTGAGATTGCCGATCTCTGCCGGGAGATCTTTGAGTTTGTTGCTAAAGAGGCAAAGGTTTGTCAGAGATCGTAGGTTGCCGATCTCTACCGGGAGGACTTGGAGCTGGTTGTCAGAGAGGTCAAGGTATGTAAGAGATTTGAGAGTGCTGATCTGTACCAGGAGAGCTTGGAGCTCTGTATTAGAGAGGTTAAGATTAGAGAGGGCAAGGTGTTCAAGAGATTCAAGATTGTCGATCTCTCTTGGAAGAGCTTGGAGTGGATTGTTAGAGAGATAAAGGTGCCTAAGAAATTTGAAATTGCCGATTTCTGGCGGAAGGGCTTGGAGTTGGGTGTTAGAGAGGCTAAGGCGCTCAAGAGATCTAAGATTGCCGATCTCTCTTGGGAGAGCTTGAAGCGGGTTATCACCGAGGAAGAATTCCTGTAGAGAGTCGAGATTGCCAATTTCTACCGGGAGAGCCTCGAGCTGATTGTAAGAGAGATTAAGATGGGTAAGAAATCTGAGATTGCCGATCTCTTTTGGGAGAGCTTGGAGGTTATTGCCTTCTATCATGAGATGTTTTAAATTACCAAACAAGCCAATCTCCTTTGGTAATTTCGTAATTCCTGTATTAGATAGGCGAAGCACCTCGGAATTACGAATCTCTAGACTATCCTTCATCCAATTTTGAATGTCTTGGGGTTGATCGCTGATAGGGCCATCGAATTGTGGCTTAGGTAGCTGTTTGTAGAAATCGACTAGACCTTGAGCGGCGTTAGGGTCTGTAAGATCTGTAAGAGGCAGGGGCTGATGAATGAGGTTATTGATGATCGCGATTGCTGTAAAACTAAGTGCGGTGCCGGCAAGAGCTCCAATGGCAAGGCCCGCTAGTCCAGCCACTAAAAAACCGAGAGCAGAAGTGGCGATGGCGGTAACCGCAACGATAAGGACTTTCAATGCAGCGGGGATGAAGTTCTCGTGAAACGCTGGAGGGTTGTTTTGAAGTCTAGAATTTGCTTGAATTTCCATTATAGTAAATACTCCATTCCATTTATTTGGAATGCATTTTATGCGCTAATTTGTCTTTTTGTAAATAGATAATTAATTATTGACTAAATTATTTAGGTGAATATATCCCCCCACTCAAATTTACGCAATTTGAGTGGGTAGGAACTCTAGAGCTTACGCGCCTCGGGCGGCAGCTTCTAGAACAGCGCGATGGCTCAATTTGATTTGACCACGATCGTTGACGTCGATCACTTTCACTTCGAGCTTGTCACCGTCTTTGAAAGGGGCGTCGTGGATGGTTGCCAAGCGCTTGTTAGAGAGTTCAGAAATATGGCAGAGGCCTTCTTTTCCGGGAAAGAGCTCGACGAAATAACCGAAGGCAACCGTCGAGACGATTTTTCCTGTGTAGATTTGGCCAATTTCTACTTCGGCAGTGAGGTTGTGGATGATCTGCTTGGCTTTTTCCATCGCTTCCGAGTCGTTCGATGCAATGCTGACAAGGCCAGAGTCATTGATGTCGATCTGGACGCCAGTCTCCTCGATGATCGCGCGGATCTGTTTGCCACCGGGACCGATGACGATGCCGATCTTGCTCGGCTTGATCTGAATCGTCTCAATGCGAGGAGCGTATTTGGACATCTGCTTTTTCGAATCGGGGCACACTTCGAGCATTTTCTGGAGGATATGGGAGCGTCCTTCTTTCGCTTGCGCGAGAGCGGCTTTCATGATGGCGATGGTAATCCCTTCGACTTTGATGTCCATTTGGAAGGCTGTGATGCCGTCGTAGTCGCCGGTCACTTTGAAGTCCATGTCGCCGAGCGCGTCTTCCGCTCCGAGGATGTCGGAGAGGATAACGTAGTCGCTCCCTTCAAGGATAAGGCCCATGGCGATGCCAGAAACGGGGCGGGCAATCGGCACTCCGGCGTCCATCATCGAAAGGCATCCGCCGCAGACAGAAGCCATGGAAGAAGAGCCGTTTGATTCGGTGATGTTTGACTCGAGGCGGATCACATAAGGGAATTCTTCTTTCTTCGGTAAGATGGCAGTCAAGGCGCGCTCAGCGAGTTTGCCGTGTCCGACTTCGCGGCGTCCTGGAGCCCCGATTCTTCCTACTTCACCGACGGAAAAGGGAGGGAATGTGTATTGGAGCATGAAGCGCTGTAGACCTTCCCCGTGCAAATCTTCAAAGCGCTGGCCAGAGGTTTCTCCGCCGAGTGTACAAACTGCGATCGATTGCGTTTCTCCGCGAGTGAAAAGAGAGCTGCCATGTGTGCGGGGAAGGATCGTTTGTTCGATGTCGATAGCGCGGATCTCTTTGAGGCCACGTCCATCGATTCGTTTTTTTTCCGCAAGAACCATGTTGCGCATGAGGGTCGATTGGAGATTTTTAAAGGACATCTGTACATCGACTTTCGAGTGCTTCGGGTGCTTCGGGTGCTCACCTTCATGGAGGAGCGTTTTGAGGATGGATTCTTTGATGTCAGCGATCGCTTTTTCTCGCTCTTGCTTCTCTTTGATGCGGAGGGCTGATTCAAGAAGAGCCGAGGCGGAAGCGTGGACTGCGTTATTGACTTCTTGCGGGATTAGGCGGATGGTGTCCCGTTTTTTCGGCTTGCCGATTTTTTCTGCCCACTGGCTGAGCTTGTGGCAGAAGCCTGCGATCGCTTGATGGCCTGTTTCGATCGCATGAAGGACTTGTTCTTCACTCAAAAAGTCGCAATACCCTTCAATCATCAAAACAGCGTCTTCAGTTCCTGCCAAGATCAGGTCGAGCTTGGAGGTTTTCATCTCTTCGACAGTGGGGTTGATAACGAATTGACCGTCGATCATGCCGACGCGAACGGCGCCGATTGGCTTGATGAGTGGGATATCGGAAATAGTAAGTGCGGCAGAAGCTGCGCAGATCGCTAAGACATCTGGTTGGTGGGCCCCATCATAGGAAAGTGTATAGGCGAGGACTTGGATTTCATTGTAATATCCCTCTTCGAACATCGGTCTTAGTGGACGGTCGATCAAGCGGCAGGTGAGAATTTCCCGTTCTGCAGGACGGCCTTCTCTCTTGATGAATCCTGCGGCGGTGCGACCGACGGACGAGAATTTTTCTTGGTAGTCGACGCGCAAAGGGAGGAAGTCGATTTCTGGACTGGCAGTCGGTGATGAGCAGGCGGTACCTAAAAGGACGGTTTCTCCGCAGCTGATGATGACAGAACCGTTGGCTTGGCGTGCGACCTTCCCTGTTTCGAGGGTGATCGTCTTATTGCCTACTAGAATTTCGAGGGTGTGTTTGTTGAACATTGAGACATTTTCTCCTAAAAGATTGTTTATAATGGAGAAGGTAGAAAATGCCTGAAAAGTTTAAAATAACAACTTTGCTAGACTGGAAGGGGATAGAAATCAGAAAAAATTCCTTGAAGTTTTTCAAGATTTTTTTTCTGTTCTCTATCCGCTTAATTCTACCTTCCAAACCTAAGGCGGGAAATCCCGCCCTTTGTTAATGTTATTTTCTCAAATTCAGGCGGACGATCAGGTTTTGATACCGTTTCGTATCCGTTGAGTTGAGATAGTCTAGCAATTTTCTCCGTTGTCCGACGAGTTTCAAAAGGGCCAAGCGGGAGCTATGATCTTTTGGTGCAAGCTTCAGATGTTCTGTGAGCTCTGCGATTCTTTCGGTCAGGATTGCGATCTGGACATCAGCAGAACCGGTGTCTTTTTCGTGCAATTGAAATTTTTTGGTGATTTCTTCCTTGGTACCTTTATCTAACGACATGAGAGGAAGTTCTCCGATTAGGGGTTGTTTCGCTGGTTTATGACTTAAACTATCGGAATTGTACCCGATTTCAGGAATACTATCAACCCCTCGTTCTAGAACTTGCCTCCAACCGGCTGATTTGCTATGCTGGCAGGAACTTTTTTACAGGGGAAATCCATGACAACTAAATATCATGCTTTGCAGCCATTTCTCGAGGAAATTCTCGGGTCCATCCGAAAAGATATCAAGACCGATTATCTTCCAGGTTCCGCTGCCTTTTACCGCTCTCAATTCGGCAGTCGCCCAATCAGTCGGCTTACTAGTGAAGAAATCAATGCCGTTTTTGTGAAAGAGCTCCTTGCAGGGAATGAAGATATGTCCGAATGGGTCGTTAACCGCTGGGTTTTCAAACATGGGGAGGTATATAGTCATTTTGCCGAGAGGCTTGCTGCGGTGAATCCCAATTTCGATGCCATCGACTCTCTCTCTATTGAAGAGAGCCGGAAAATTCTCGCCGGGACGAAAGAGGCCTTCGGCGCCAAATCGATCTATTTTTTTGCAATGCTCAATGGGGTCGTCTTTCCTGAGTCGATCTTTGCCGAGTTGCGAATGGATGCAGAGACAGAGGAAGCGAAGCAAAAAGTCGAAGAAGCAACGACCAATGAACGGCTTGAGCTGGCAAAAATTCTCGAGCGGCACGAACGAGAAATAGCTCGCATAACCGATAAATATGAGCAAAAACTCGCCGGCGTGCTCAAGAAATACACGACCGACATCGAAGCTCTCAAAGCCCAAGTGCGAGCTCTCCAAAAACGATGAATGACCAGCTTTACATGCGAGAGGCTCTTAAGGAAGCTTTGAAGGCATTCGATGTTGAGGAAGTTCCTGTTGGAGCTGTCCTCGTCCACCAAGATAAGATCATTGCCCGCGGGCATAATCAAGTGGAGCTTTTGCAGGACGCCACTGCCCACGCCGAGATGCTGTGTCTCACTTCTGGAGCTACCGCTCTCGAAAATTGGCGCCTCAGTGGAACCACCCTTTACTGCACCCTGGAACCTTGCTGTATGTGCGCCGGCGCTATGTTCTCTTCCCGGATCAGACGGCTTGTCTTCGGAGCGCCGGACTTACGCCTTGGCGCGTGCGGAAGCTGGATCGATCTTTTCGAAAAGGAGCATCCGATGCATTCAATCGAGATTGTCCGTGGTGTCCTCGAGGCCGAAAGCGCGGCGCTTTTACGCGAATTTTTTCAACGCACGAGAAAAAAGAAACGGACCTCTTGCGTAACTTAAGTTCTGTCGAAAAGCGGCCAAAATAACCCAAAAACTCGACAAACCCTAAATTACGCAAGAGGTCTAATGTACGACGAAGTCTTTCAACTGCTAGAACAGCTCATCGAAGGTCAGAAGGGGAAGCTATTCCATTCTGCGAAACGGATTGTCCCTCGCGTAACGCCGGATGACCTTCTTCAGCCGAACGATTTTCCCGAACTCGAACATCACCCCCATTTCCGATATGAAGAGGGGATTTTGGACGGGATGCAGGTGGTCAGGGCTGCGCTCTATGCACTCCACTGCGATGGGAAAAGAGAATCCACACCTGAGATTTATACCAATCCCAGTAAATAACGCGAAGACGCATAGATTTCTATCGCTTCTTTGCCGCTTTTTCTCGGGAAATTTTGTGCATTCGCATCGTTTCGTCTTGGGTTAATGACCCTTCTCCGTGAAGAGTGATTTTCGCTAGCATGGCATCCATAAACTGGTCGTCGTTGAGGACAGGTTCCCCGGTCTGGAAGTCGATGATTTTAGGCGTCTTGGGGTGCTTGACCGAATAGAACTTGTCCACGGCCCGAAGTATGGACCGTTCGACGGGATAGAGGAAGTCGATGGAGCTACGAGTTCGTTCGGAAATGAGGCAGAATGCATAGCCAAAGAAGGCTCCGGTGGCATTGGCGATCAGGTAGGTCCAATTTTTGCCGAGAGCATCAAAAGCGAGGTTGAGTCCGACAAGCAAGAGAAAGATCCAGAGAGGGCGGAACGCAAAGGAGAGGAGATGGGCGGAACGCTGTGCATGCAGGATTGCCCATGCTGTGACAAGGGCGAGGAGAGCTGGAGAAGGTCCTGTGAACATAGAAGGCTTGGGCCATAGATAGAGGCCAAGGGCAGCGGCAAGCCCTCCGAGAAGAGTAGATCCGAAGAAAAGGACGACGAAGCGCTTTTGGCCGATCCGTTCGATGAGGGGCGAGCCAAAGGCCCAAAGGAAAAAGAGGTCGAAGGCGAGTCGCAAAACGATGTCGAAAGTCTGGATCGGAGGTGCTGTGAAGGGGTAGGTGAGGAGCGTCCAGATAAATCCATGAGAGAAAGTTGGGAAGGTGATCCCGAGAAAAAGATAAAGGCGAACGCCAAAGAAAGAAAGGAGAGCCCCTCCGAGGGTAAAGATCAGGAGCGCCCACAGGATGGTTTTAAGCGGGCGGGGCATGGGCGAAGAACTAGGAATCAGCGGTGTCATAAAGAATTTCTTAGCATATTTTAAGCAACAGCGCATTAAAAAACTTGTCTTTTTGCGTCTCTTTCGCTATCATCATGGGGAAATTTCAACCTAAATCGGTTCATATGAAAGAGAAAACTCACCCCCCCTATCAAGAAGTGTTGTTTGTAGACTCTTCTACTGGTGCCCAATTTTTGATTGGTAGCACCATTAACTCGAAAGAAAAAGGAACCTATCAAGGGAAAGAATATCCCATGGTCCGAGTTCCTATTTCTTCCGCATCGCATCCCTTCTTCACCAAAGCGACCCAATTTCTTGACACTGAAGGCCGCGTCGATAAATTCACGAAGAAATATCAGCGCAAGTCTGAACAGGCCAAAAAGGATCAGGAAAAGCAAGACGAAGCCAATAAAGAAAAAGCGAAGCAAAGTAAAAAGAAGAAATAGATGCTCGAGAAGGTTCGGCAGCTTTTAGCAAAGCTCGGCCAGATCGAAGATCAGCTTGGCATTCCGGAAATTGTTTCAGATCAAAAGCGTTTTCGATTGTTAGCGCAAGAGCACGCTCAGCTTTCTGAGTTGAAGGAAGCCTCTGAACGGATCAGCTCTATCGAAAGGCAGCTTGCGGAAAATAAGCAATTATTGTCTCTGGAGCAAGATCCGGAAATGGCGTTGTTGCTCAAAGAGGAGATTGCAGCTCTGGAAATAGAGTTGCCGATTGCGACTAAGCAAATCGAAAATCTCCTCGTCCCTCCTGATCCTCGAGATAGTCGCAATATCATTATGGAGCTGCGTGCAGGTACCGGCGGCGACGAAGCGGCTCTTTTTGTCGCCGATTGCATCCGGATGTATCGCAACTACGCTACTAGCAAGGGCTGGAGAGTAGACCTTTTAACTGCATCTGCTTCCGAAGTTGGCGGTTATAAAGAATATGTTATGTCCCTCTCGGGGCAAAATGTCTACCGATTTCTCCAGCACGAAGCGGGAACTCACCGCGTGCAAAGGGTGCCAGAAACGGAAACCCAAGGCCGCGTCCACACCTCAGCGATTACGATTGCTATTTTGTTGGAACCGACCGATGACGACGATATCAAGATTGATGAAAAAGACCTCAAAATCGATACCTATCGCTCTTCTGGTGCAGGCGGTCAGCACGTTAATACCACTGACTCGGCCGTTCGGATCACCCACATTCCCACTGGGACTGTCGTCGCCTGTCAAGACGAAAGAAGTCAGCATAAGAACAAAGATAAGGCAATGCGGATGCTCAAAGCTCGCATTGCCGAAGAGATGAGCCGGAAGGCAGCAGTCGAGATGGCGACCATCCGTTCAAGCCAGGTCGGCAGCGGCGACCGCTCCGAGCGGATTCGCACTTACAATTTCCCGCAGAATCGCCTGACAGATCACAGAATTGACCTCACTCTCTATAAACTCGACCGAATCATGGAAGGAGATCTCGATGATGTCGTCTTTCCGCTGGTCAATTATTTTTACCAACAAAAGCTGCAATCGTGAAGAACATCGGTGAAGTTCTCCAGCTTTCAACGGCTTTTCTCCAGGAGAGAGGCGTCCATAGGGCCCGACGTCTCGTCGAAGAACTGCTCGCCCACAAACTTGGAATGAAACGGCTCGATCTTTATATGCAATTCGACAGGCCCGTCGAAGAAAGAGAACTGGCTAAGTTGCGGGAACCTTTGAAGCGCCTCCTCAAAGAGGAGCCGATTGAATACATCCTTGGAGAAGTGGAATTTTGCAGCTGTAAAATCGCCATTGATTCGAGAGTATTGATTCCGCGACCTGAGACTGAGATCTTAGCGGAACATATTTTGAAGAGAATAAAAGGCTGCGTCGTTTGGGATCTATGCACTGGTTCGGGGTGCCTTGGGATCGCTCTGAAAAAAGCGCGGCCAGAGCTGGACGTAACCCTTTCCGACTTGTCCTCGGACGCTCTAATGCTCGCAAAACAGAACGCAAAAGAAAATCAAGTGGAAGTAAATTTCCTCCAAGGCGACTTGCTCGCTCCGTTCCAAGGTCAGAAAGCCGATATCGTCGTCTGCAATCCACCCTATATTTCGACGAGCGAATATTTGAATTTACAGCCGTCCGTCCGAATGTTTGAGCCGAAGATGGCCCTTGTCAGCGGCGAGAGAGGGACTGAATTGTATGAGAGACTCGCGCGTGATTTACCCCTCTTTTTGAAGGAAAAGGCTCAGGTATTCTTGGAGATTGGAACTGGGCAAGGACCTCTGCTTCAAAAAATTTTTAGCGAGGGGATATGGACCCGCGCCGAGGTAGAAAAAGACTGGGCTGGCCATGACCGCTTCTTTTTCCTTGAAAAGTGAATGATTTCTAGAGTAAAATTGGCCTCCAGTTAAGTAGGACTATGCTTTTATGTTTGGCGCTTTGACAGAAAAGCTACAAAATTTATTTTCGGGCCTTACCGGCAAGAAGACTCTCACTGAGGACAATATCTCAGATGCGGTCCGCCAGGTCCGCCTTGCTTTGCTCGACGCTGATGTGAATTACACGGTGACGAGCGATTTCGTCAAGCGCGTGAAGGAAAAATCTCTCGGCGAGGCAGTGGTCAAATCGGTGAAACCGGGGGAGCAGTTTATAAAGCTTGTCCACGACGAACTGATCGCGTTGATGGGGACGGAAGAAGTACCGCTCGATTTGAACGGAAAAATCTCTGTCGTGATGCTGTGTGGGTTGCAAGGTTCTGGAAAAACGACGAGCTGTGCCAAGTTGGCCTCTTACATCGGCCGGACAGAAAAGCATAAGCGCATTTTAATGGCCGCCTGTGATTTACAGAGGCCTGCGGCTGTTGAACAGCTCAAAAGGTTAGGCGCCGACAATGGAATCGATGTTTTCTTCGAAGAAAGCGAGAAAAATCCCTTGAAGGTTGCGAAAGCGGCCCGGGAAAAGGCGGTGCGTGAACAGTACGACGTGCTGATCGTCGATACCGCGGGAAGGCTTCATCTCGACGAGGAGTTGATGAAAGAACTCTCGGAGATGAAAAAACACCTCGAGCCGAGAGAGATTTTGTTCGTAGCCAATGCGGCGACGGGCCAAGATGCTGTCAAGACAGCTGCGGAATTTGACAAGCGAGTGGAGATTACCGGCACGATTTTGACAATGCTCGACTCGAACGCGAGAGCGGGAGCTGCAATCTCGATCCGAGAAGTGACGAAGAAGCCTCTCAAGTTTGAAGGCATTGGCGAGAAGATCGGCGATTTCCAGGTATTTAATCCTCGTTCGATGGCCGACCGGATTCTCGGCATGGGAGATGTGATCAACCTCGTCAAAAAAGCACAGGACGCCTTTGATGAAAAAGAGAGCGAAGACCTCGAGAAGAAGTTGAGGAAAGCCTCTTTCACCTACGAAGACTATCTCAAGCAGATGGGACGGGTGAAGAAGATGGGCTCGATGAAGAGCCTTTTGAAGATGATGCCTGGATTTGGGATGATGGATGACCTCGATTTCTCCGATCAGGAGTTTAAAAAACTCGAAGCGATCATCCTCTCGATGACGCCTGCGGAGCGGCAGGAAAAAGTAGAATTGGAACACAGTCGCCGCCGCCGTATCGCAAAGGGAAGTGGAGTCCACGTCGACGACGTGAACCGCATGGTGAAAGGCTTTAAGAAAGTAAAGCAGTTATTTAAAGGAATGCCCGACTTGAGCTCGAAATCCAAAAAACTCGGCTTGTCGGATTTGAAAGACATAAAGAAACAATTTGAGAAAAGGTAGAGAATATGGCGTTAGTCATTCGCATGAGACAGCAAGGAGCCAACAGCAGACAGAGATTCCGTGTTGTCCTCACTGATATCCGGAACCCTCGTGATGGAAAATACATCGAGAAATTGGGCTGGTACAACCCATTTGGAGAAGAAGGGAAAAACTATCAACTCGATATTCCTCGCATCCAATTTTGGATCGATCAAGGCGCGCAAGTTTCCGATCGCGTAAAATCGCTCGTCAAGAGGATCTCTCCTGACGTCATTCAGCAGATGACCGCGAAGAAAGTCGCGAAGACTGAGAAAGCGCGCGTGAAGAGAGCGACGAAAAAGAAAGAAACGAAAAAAGCAGTGAAATAGTGCGTATCGACATCTTGTCTCTTTTTCCTGACTATTTCAAAGGGCCATTCGACGTAAGCATGGTCAAGCGAGGAAGAGAGGCGGGATTCATCGATCTGCGCACTATCGATATCCGAGATTTTGCGACGAACAAACATCGGAGGGTCGATGATCGGCCTTACGGCGGAGGGCCGGGAATGGTTCTTTGTCCGGAGCCGGTGGCCAAGGCAATTCGCAGCGTGAAAACCGAACGCGCCCACGTGGTGTATCTCTCTCCGCAAGGAAATCTGTTGAATGCCAAAAAATGTGAAGAGCTCGCCAAAAAAGAGCATCTTATCCTCCTTTGCGGTCACTATGAAGGCATCGATGAGAGGGTGATCGACAAGGAAGTGGATGAAGAGATCAGCATTGGCGATTATGTGCTGACTTCCGGGTGCGCTCCTGCGATAGTCCTTGTCGATGCAGTGATCCGGTTCATCCCTGGAGTGATTGGAAATCCCCTTGGTGTGCAAGAAGATTCTTTCCAGAAACATGGCCTCTTCGACGCTCCCCATTTTACAGGAGAGATCGATTTTGAAGGGGTGTTTGTCCCGGAAGTGCTGCGTGAGGGAAACCACGAGAAGATACGCCAATATAGATTAGAAGAAGCTATTAAAAAAACACGCCGGGTACGACCCGAGTTAGAACAAAATTTCGAAAAGGAGAAGCAACGTGAGCCGCTTACCAATTATCGAGGAAGTTGAATCCTCATACCTGAAAAAAGAAGTCCCGAATTTTAAAGTCGGCGACACTGTTCGAGTCCAGACCCGAATCATCGAAGGCGATAAAGAGCGCCTCCAGGCCTTTATGGGTACTGTCATTGCGAAAAAAGGGCAAGGACTCTCAGAAACATTTACAATTTACCGCAGCGCCTATGGCTCCAATATGGACCGAGTATTCCTCCTCCATAGCCCGCGTATTTCCGGCGTCGAAGTGATTCGTCCTGGCAAAGTCCGCCGTGCGAAACTCTATTATCTTCGTGGCAAATCGGGCAAAGCTGCGAAGATTAAAGAACAATTTTACGCAGGCAAAGAAGCCGCTGTGAAAGTAGCTGAAGCGCCTGAGGCGTAAGAAGTTGCTTGGAAAAAGCTCGTTTTGAGGCGATGCTCCGCTATGAAAAGCAGTTGAAAGAGCAGGGAGCAAAACGGATCGCCGGTGTCGATGAAGCGGGGAGAGGCCCTTTGGCCGGCCCCGTCGTGGCTGGCGCCTGCATTCTTCCTGAAGGCTTTTTTATCCGGGGGCTCAACGACAGCAAGCAGCTCTCGGAAGAAGAGCGAGAGCGGATTCATGAGGAAATTTTAGCCTCTGGATGCGAGATCGGGATTGGGATCGCCGA
>CAZFWE010000016.1:0-12469 GCA_964522685.1 uncultured bacterium
CCAAAAAAAAATGCCATCGACATGTCTCTGGCCAACCCGCTCACACGGCTAAGTAGCGTGCCCGATAAAAAACTGAAGGCCGATTTAGCAATGGTCCGAGGCTGGTCTGTCATGTATATTCCTCGGGGCAGCAAAGAGCAATCCATGTTCCATCTTTTTGCAAATTGCACCAGTTCTTCATCGGCGTTCCCATCATTCCAGTGCGATGAAACCGCCAAAGATCTAGCGTCTTCTGTGGAGAAATCGCCAATCCAAAAAAACCGGCCGACCAATTTGTGTCTGCAAAGAGGATCGGCATCGGAGCCGCTAGGTTGCGATCCCGTAAACTAGCGGCGATCTCGGCATCGAGATCGATCCCTGAGAACGGAGTTCGTGCCCGAGCGATAAGAGAGGCTTTCAACCGCTCTCTGATGTCGACGGGGGTAAAATAAGAGGAATCGGAAAAATAGGACTCTAAATATTTTTGATCAAATCCGGCTATGCTGCTTCCGATCATCAATGCCGCTTTCTGATGGATTAAAGGGAGTGATTCATAGAGAAAAGAATCGATCAAGGGAGCTTGATTTACGTCCAGGCAATCGATCCAATGAGCCCGAAGGGAAAAGATATTTCCGGAAGAGCCTTCCTTCCGCCATCGATGCAAGAAAAGGGATCTCTCCTTTGGGGGCAGCCAAAAAGAAAACCGTTCTGCCAGCCATTCTTCGTCTTGGGTCTCCGCATTCGCCCAAAAGCTGGTCATCCTCTCGATCGACTGCATCGGATCCAAAGGGAACCAATCGGGGTGGAAGAGGAAGGCATGGGTCGGCGAATGCATCAACATCCGCTTGGAAGAAGGAGCCTTTTGAGCGCATTCACTCAAAAATGCAATGAGTTCCTCCTCACTTTCTATTTTCCGCTCAAAAGTGGTAAATTCGGAAGCCCGGTTATAATAAACCTGTAAAAGTCCCGGCAAGCTACCGCCAGAAATATATTCCCAAGGCTTGGCAGTTCTTCCCTGCATGGTCGGATTGGCCTTAGCCCGTTCGATTGCGCCTTGAAGAAACTCGTCGGTCTGAATGAATTGAATGAGTTCTGTAGACAGTTCTTCGATAGCCATTTCAGAGCTGAGTTCTCTCTCTGCGTATTCGAAAAATTCTCGCAAGGAGCGGATGAATTCTTCGCTCGACCGAATAAATGTCCACTTAGAAGAGGCTCTTCGACCATGTTTGTAGGCTAGGCGGAATCCGGCTGGACTATCATCGATCATCTCGCTTAAATTTTGAGCAAGAGATGGGTCGAAAATCTCTTGAAACGACTCAGGGATCAAGCGATCATATCCGTCGATCATTTTAGGAAAGAGGCTCGCTAACTTTTCAGCTTCTTTTGAAAGCTGTTCGATTTGAGGCAAAATAGAATTGGCCGTATATATCGATCGCGTCCATTCTCCACCCAAGCCCATCTTCTCCGCATTTCGAGCGGTCGCCACAGCCCTTTCATATTCATTTCGCAGATCGACAATCTCCCGATTCATCCTTTGAAGACTTTCACTGATCCTCTGGTGGAGGAAAGCGCCGATGCCCCCTGGGTGATCAGGGTGCATCCCCAAACTATTGTATAAATTCCATCGCCCGATATCGACCTTGACGTCAGAGAAAGAAGCGATCGTTGTTTCCCAAGCTCGAAGAAGGGCACAGTCGCCGAGAGACTGATAAGCACCGAAGGCCGCAGCCGTCTTCTCTTTCCATTCAGAGACCTTTTTTGCTCGCTCGCTGGGTTTCTGGTAGTAAACTGCTGATTGTTTCGCTAAAAGAGGACTCATCTCCAAGCGTTTTAATCCTTCTTCCTCTTTTAGATCGCCGAGCTCCAAACCCAAAACTCGAAGGAGGATCGATTCGATCAGTTCCTTGACTGTTTTCGCCTCTTCTTCCTTTTCGATCCAGGCGCGCATTTTCCATCTCTGTTCCGGCAAAGAAACCGAATTCTCGAAGACTCCGGCTACGCCAAAAGCAGCCAAAAGGCCGGGAGAGAGCGCTAAAATCTCGGGGGAAAGAGAACCGATGGGGCGGAGTAAGTCTGCCTGTTCCATGGAAGGGCTCAAGGGGACCGCATATTCTTGACCCCTCGCAACCCTGCGAAGAGCTCCTGTCATTAAAAGGTCGAAAATATCCTGTAGAAAACGAAGGGGCTGCTCCTCTTGGATCAAAATCGCGGGGGCAGTTGCAAAACAAGACCCAGTTACTTGGCGAAGCCAAGTAAACCAGGCGGCCAAAACAGCCCTTTTCACATCAGCCGCCCGCAATTCTTTGACCGGCTGGGGCCAGAGCGTATCCCGAATCAACCGTTCGGCACCCTTATGGCAAAGAGGAGGAGATAAACGTAAAAGCTGCTTCCGAAAAACGTCATTCCGAAGAAGCGTTTCAAGAGAAGATTCAATGTGCTCAAATAGAAACGCATCGTTTTCTAAAAAAGGTCCTATCAAATATTTTTTACTTTGGATTTCTTCGAAGAGAGATTGGGCGAGATCTAATCGGAGATTTCCTTGATCATCGATGAGAACAGAGGCAATCTCAAGGCCTAAAAAACGGGCGCGAAAGCGGAGGGGATCCTGCAAAGGACAAATGACCATTGCGTGGGAAATTTCCATCCCGCGTAAAAAATTCACCGTCCGAAATAACGGGGTTTGGCTAGCGCTCCGTAAAACATCGATCCACGAATCCCAAAAATCCAAAAAGGTGCTCCTGTAAAGCCGCTTTACATTCGGCTATTTCAACATTTTGTCAGATTTTGTAGAATGGACCGAGATATTTCTGAGAAAGGCCTATATGAAGATCAAGATCCAAAGCAAAGAAGTCGACTTTCCCGGCCCATGCACAGCCAAAGAAGCCGCTGAAAAAATCCATTTAACAGCACCCGACCAAGCAATTGCCGCAAGCATCAATGGCGAATTGAAAGACCTCAACACCCTTTTAAAAGAGGAAGATGAGGTTCAATTCTGGAATTTTGACGACCCGCTCGGAAAAGAGGTCTTCTGGCACACCTCTGCCCACGTTCTCGCGCAAGCGATTCTCCGCCTCTGGCCCGCCGCCCAGCCGACGATCGGCCCTCCCATCGAAAACGGTTTTTACTACGACTTCGGCAATCTGACGATCTCCGACGAGGATTTTGAGAAGATCGAGAAGGAAGTCGAATCTGTCCTTGCGGAGAATTTCAAAACGGAACGGAAGGAGTTTCCCAATAAAGAAGCTGCGAAAGAGACCTTTTCTCACAATCCTTTCAAACTCGAATTGATCGAGAGCTTCGAGGGCAAAATTTCCGCTTACCAGCAAGGAGAATTCGTCGATCTTTGTCGCGGCCCCCACATGGCGGCTTTGGGAAAAATCAAAGCCTTCAAAGTGCTCAAAACATCGGGTGCTTATTGGAAGGGAGATTCGACCCGCGAAATGCTCACGCGCATTTACGCCATTTCCTTTCCCGATCGGAAACGGCTCAAAGACTATCTCCAGCTTTTGGAAGAAGCGAAAAAAAGAGACCATAAACTCTTGGGCACGGCGCTAGACCTTTATTCCTTCAAAGAAGAAGCCCCCGGCATGCCTTTTATCCACCCGCGCGGTCTCATCATCTGGAATAGGCTTTTAGACTTTTTGCGAGAATGCTTAAACAAGGCCGGTTATGTCGAGATCAAAACTCCGACGATGATGAGCAAAGAACTTTGGGAGCGCTCCGGTCACTGGTTCCACTACAAAGAAAACATGTATACCTGCTGCATCGAAAACCGGGATTTTGCTGTTAAGCCGATGAACTGTCCTGGGTGCATGCTCTACTACAAATCCACAACCCATAGTTATCGCGAATTGCCTTTGCGCGTTGCGGAAATCGGGCACGTGCACCGCTTCGAAGCTTCAGGAGCTCTCAATGGCCTGTTCCGCGTCCGGAGCTTTCACCAGGACGACGCGCATCTTTTCATGCGCCCCGATCAAATTAAAGAAGAGATCCATCATATTCTCAAGCTTGCGGATAAAATTTACATGACATTTGGCCTCCCTTACCGCCTCGAGCTTTCAACACGGCCCGAAAAATCAAAAACGATCGGCACCGATCAAGAATGGGAAAATGCAACGAGCGGCCTTAAAGGCGCTCTCGACGAATGGGGACATAGCTACCGCATCAATGAAGGTGACGGAGCCTTCTACGGTCCAAAAATCGATATCCATCTGCGAGATGCCATCGGCCGCCACTGGCAATGCGGTACGGTTCAGCTCGACATGTCGCTTCCCCAAAAGTTCGAACTCGAATACGTCGATAGCGACGGCTCGCACAAACGGCCTATCATGCTCCATCGCGCGCTTTTCGGTTCTCTCGAACGCCTCTTCGGAATCCTCGTCGAACACTTTACCGGCAAATTTCCGTTTTGGCTCAGCCCCTATCAAGTGCGCATCATGACGGTGGCCGACCGGCATATTCCTTATGCCCGAGACCTCGCCCAAAAATTCGGAGACAAACAGATCATCTGCGACATCGACGACACCAGCGAATCGGTCGGGAAAAAAGTGCGCAATGCCCAATTGCTCAAAACGAATTACTTGTTGACAGTCGGCGATAAAGAGGTCGAAAATAAAACCATTGCCCTCCGGACACGCGACAATGTCGTGCATGGCGAGATTGACATTTCCGATTTTCTTGCTAAAGTCGAAAAAGAAAGAGCGGAAAGAGCTCTCATGTCGCCCTATTCCACAGCTCCTTAACCAATGGAGAATTGATGACTACTATTTGCGTGACCAGTTTTAAAGGCGGGACAGCCAAAACCTCGACAATGCTCCATTTGGGATCGGCGTTGTGCAAATTCCACAAAAAAAAAGTCCTTCTCATCGACTTCGACGCCCAAGCGAATCTTACGACAGGGCTGGGATTCGATCCCGACGAGCAAGATAGCATGGCTCCGGTCCTTCAAGGAGAAAAAAATATTTCGGACGTCATTTTAAGCACGTGCATTCCGAACATGGACATCGTTCCGGCAGATACTTGGTTAGAGCGGGTTGAAGTTTCAGGCGCCCTTGCTGCAGATCGCTATTCACACGAGCGGCTGAAAGAAATTTTACGCCATCTCGATTACGATTTTATTCTGATCGACACACCTCCATCTCTTTGCTGGCTCACCGAATCCGCTTTAATCGCATCCGATTTTTCTCTCGTTTGTGCAACACCGGAATTTTATAGCGTTAAAGGACTTCAGCGCCTTTCTCTTTTCATCAATAACATTTCCGAAAGACATGGCACGAGAGTCCTCGGTGTTGCGCTTTCTTTTTGGAACCAGCGAGGAAAAAGCAACGATGCCTTTTTAAGCGTGATCGAACAAACATTTCCAGGAAAACTCTTGAACGCAAAAGTCAGACGCGATATTGCAGTATCCGAGGCGACTATTTACGGCAAACCGATTTTCGATACCGCTCCAAAAAGCCGAGCATCGCTTGATTACATGGGCCTCACGCAAGAAATTTTACAAAGGACGTAGCGTATGTCAAAATTCAATGATCTACTCAATCTGCGGTTCAAGTCGAAAGAAAGCCAGCAACCCAAAGTGACCGCGCTTGTCGAGCGTTCGAGCAATGGAGACCTTTCCAGCTTTTCTGGCGTATTCCGAATTTCCGCTCTCAACGATAAAGAAAAAGCGGATCTCGAAACGATTTTGCATACCTTCCGAACCAGCGAAACGCATGATGTCGATACCGACCTAAAAGCTCTTACCGCAATTACCTCAGAAGTCAAAGCAATCACGAACCAAGCGGCGATTCTCCATGGAGAAAGGATCAAACGAGCGCAAGAAATTTTGAAAAAATACAAAGACGGCGCATTCACAGCTTGGCTCTTTGCTATTTATGGAAACCGTCAAACGCCTTACAACTTTTTGCAATATTATGAATTCTATACCGCAATGCCACAAACGCTTCACCCTAAAATCGACCAGATGCCGAGACAAGCCGTTTATAGTCTTGCATCGCGCCAAGGAGACCACGCAACAAAAGAAGCCATCGTGCGCAATTACAACGGCCAGCCAAAGCAAGAACTCCTCCAGCTGATCCGCCTTCAATTCCCTCTTGCCGAAGACGACAAACGCCATCCCAATTATGCTGCGCATGCCCTCGCTTTCCTGAAAAGAGCGCGCGAAATGATGAAGAATTCTCTTTGCGTTCCCTCAGAAGAAGAGAAACGGCAGTTGAGGAACGTCTTAACACAACTCAACTCCTTACTCGAAAAACAATGACTCATTGCACGCGCCATGAAGAATATGTAAGCCCCTTCTCAGCGCGTTATTCGAGTCCTGAAATGTCCCATCTTTTTTCCGCTCGCGCCAAAACGGTTCTGTTTCGCAAGCTATGGATCTCCCTTGCGAAGGCCCAAAAAAAGTTGGGCCTTTCCATCTCCGAAAAACAGATCCAAGAGATGGAAGATTCTGTCGATACCATTGATTTCGAAAAGATCGACGCGTACGAAAAAAAATTTCGCCACGATGTGATGGCCCATATTCACGCATATGGTGATGTTTGCGGATCTGCAAAACCGATCATCCACCTCGGAGCGACCTCTTGCTTCGCGACGGACAACGCCGACTTGATTCAGCTGAAAAGCGCTCTAGATCTCCTCTTCCAAAAACTTTTGCATGTTTTGGACAAACTCGCCCATTTGGCAAAAAAACACGCAAACGATCCATGTCTGAGCTACACTCACTTTCAACCGGCGCAACCAACGACTATCGGCAAGAGGATTTGCCTATGGCTGCAAGATTTTTTCCTCGATGCCCAAGAATGGCATCGTCTGATCGAAAAGATCCCTTTTTTGGGCGCCAAAGGGGCCACCGGGACCCAAGCATCTTTTCTCGCTCTCTTCGAGGGAGACCATGCAAAAGTAGAAACATTGGAACGGGAGATTGCCGCCGAATTCGGTTTTGCCAATCTCTTGCCGATCTCCGGTCAAACGTATACGCGCAAGCTCGATATTCACATTTTAAATGCCCTAGAATCATTTGCAGCGAGCGCGCACAAAATTGGCAACGACATTCGGCTTTTAGCGCATGAAGGCGAATTTTTGGAGCCTTTTAGCGAAGCCCAGGTGGGGTCTTCCGCGATGCCATACAAGCGCAATCCGATTTATTCCGAGAGGATCTGCGGTCTTGCTCGTTTTGCCATTTCTCTCTCGCAAAACCCCTCTTATACCACAGCGACTCAATGGCTCGAGAGAAGCCTAGACGACTCTTCTAATCGCCGGTTCGCTATTCCAGAATCGTTCCTAACCGTCGATGCCATCTTAAACTTACTCCTCTATGTACTGGACAAGCCTGAGATCCGCTCCGAAATCTCCCTCCGCCATCTGGAACAAAACCTGCCGCTTCTTTGCATGGAAAATCTCTTGATGGAATCAGTCAAACGCGGGGCCAGCCGTCAGGAAATCCACGAAAAACTCCGTAAAATCGCCTTTGCGTCGATGAAAGAAAAACATCCCTTCGAGCATTTGATCCATGCAATGGAAAAAGACACCAGCTTTCACCTTTCGCGAAAAGAGATTGAAAAAGCCGCAGAGGCAAAACAACTCATCGGCCGAGCTTCCGAACAGGTCGATGCGTTCTTAAAAGAACACATCCAACCTTTTTTAAAGAAACATCCACCTGCTAAAGTTGCGATTGCGCAGATTGAGCTTTAATAACGGTCATTTTCCACAAAATATTCTGAAGAATCCTTTGCGTTTCCGGTGTAGGTAGTTGGAGAGGCAAGCGCAAAATAGGCTTACATCTTCTCATCTGAGAAACAAGGTATTTTACGCATTGGGGATTCGCCTCGATGAAATTTCCCTGGCATAAAGGAAGGTACCGTTCAAAAAGCTCTCTGGACTTCGGATCTTTCAAAAGAGCGAGATGGACAGCCCGACTCCACCCTCTCGGGATCACATTCCCAATCACAGAAATGACTCCCTTACCACCCCGCTCGATCAGATCGGGCGTCAGGTCATCATCACCCGCAAGAACAGCCATTTTTGCATAAAGATCCTGGATCAGATCGAAATCGCGCCCCGAATCTTTGAAGGCGACGATTTCGGGAATTTCCGCGAGTTCGCACAAAGCATCTTTAGTGAACCGAAATACAGCCCTTCCCGGATTGTGGTAGACGATGATTGGCTGGCTTACTTTCGCGATCTCGCGAAAATGTTCCAAACACCCTTTTTGAGAAGGTTTGTTGAAATATGGCGTCACGACAAGACAAGCAGCAGCGCCCAATTTGAGAGCATCTTCCGTATAAAGAATGGTTTCCCGAGTGCTACATGTTCCGGTTCCGACGATGATCGGAATACGACCAGCGGCTGTTTTCAAACAAATTTCAGCTACAGTCTTTCGTTCTTTGCGGCTCAGCGCGCATCCCTCTCCAGTGGTTCCGGAGCAGACAACGCCATCAGTTTTTTCTTCAATGTGCCATTCAATCAGAGATTCCAACGCTTTCCGATCAATACGACCGTTTGATGTGAACGGGGTAACAATAGCGACGATCGAGCCATAGGATGAATTTCTTCGGAGCATAATACACTGTATATTCGCTCCTGAACGATTATTCTTCAACTGGACTTTGTCCAAAAAAATTACAATGCATTCAACCAGAAAATGCAAACCGACCTTCCGCATGATGAACAGGTTTTTAACCGGAAATAAGCTTATAGAGGTCAATGGAAATTAAGCGAGCAATCCAATAACGCCCAATTAATCGGGAAGGTGGCCGATTAATTCAGTCGGAGAGATCGGAACCTCGGGAGTAGGCGAATCAAGCGCGTAGACTTCTTTTTCTTCAATATCAACTCCAACCAAATGACCAGCTCTAAATGCTTGATTTACACGTTCACGAGTATTCGCATCCAATCGAATAAGCTGTGAGCGGCTGATATGGTATAACATTTTCGGAGGGAGTGTTGGAGCACCAAATAGAAAACTCCAGAAACCAGGCTCCGGCGGGCGAACCCCATGCGGAGGAAATTGATCTTTTAAATCGACTCCAACATCTAACCAGGCTTTGCCGACGGCATTTAGGATTAGGTAGCTATCATCAAGATCTTTAGCTGCTTTTAACGTTCTAAGCGCAAAATCCGAGAAAGTATCATTCTGTTTAGCCGACATCAGAGCTCGATGCCAAATCTTCCCTACTATGCCGTAGGTATATCCCCCTATTTCCGTTGCCGCTAAATAAAAAGCATGATTCGGGATGCTGCAATTTTTATGTACGTGCCCCCAATCATTGGTGGGCCCTGGAATTTGATTTGGTCCAAGAAATTTGTACTTACTATAATGTCTTTCTTGCGTATCACTTGTTCCAAAATGGTTCCGATATGCTGTGCCAGGCGCTTTCAAAGAACGCATGCTGTTTCCTTCTTCTGCTCCTACGCGACGACCTTCTCCATACAACCAGCTTGCATCGGGATGATTGGCTAAAGTTTTAGTTTGGTAGTGCTTAACCATGATTGCAAAAATATCTCCAATGGATTCGTTCAGGGCTCCAGCTTCGAAATTATTTTCACGAGCCCCTCTGAAGTTAGCCGATGCAGAGACAAGGGAGTGGCCAAATTCATGAGCTACCGTATCAAGAATTAACGCGCCAGAGACTTGCCTGTCAGGGTCGACGTCTCCAAAATGAACGGCTTCTGTTTGATCGAGTCGGTCAGGATAATAAACAAAACAGTTAAAAGGGGCCCAGCAAGCATTATTATACCATTGGGAATCATGCACATAAGATCTCATTCGAGTGTGCATATTATTTACTGGGTTTTCGTAAAATACTTCTCTAAAAAATGTGTCGACCTTTTTCATGTTTTCAAATGCTGTTTGCGCCTCAAGATCTGGAGTAATATTTTCACCATGTGCAGAAGAAAGCAATCGGACCAATGGAGCATGGACGCCCCCGGATAAGTCCCATACTTGCCTTGAAATTGACGCAGGCCGGAGTGCAGGATCTATCTGAGCGCGCAATTCCATTTCACCCGGTATTCCTCTTTCCCGGCAACGCTTAGCTAGCATATGTGTGAGTGTTGTTTCATAAACGGAGAAATCTTGGAAATCTTTGTCAGCTATCCCTATGCTCCCAAGAGCGTTTCCACGAGTTATTGTTGCCGTTACTTGTTGGTGGCGGAATTTATCCTCATCGACGTAAGGAGGAGCGTCCACTTCTGGGGGCTCTACTGCTGCAAAGGGAAGTGGAGGGGCCCCTAAATCTGAAAGGGGAAACGCTATGTCGCTAACTGGGACAACTGGGACCGGATCATTATCAGATGCGGACCCTTCACAAATAGGCAGAAAAGGCGTACTGCGTCGTGGAGGCATTTGAACTCCAATTTCAAGAGAAACGCTTTCCGCAGCCTCTGCTAGTGAAACACTTGCCATTGAAAACGGAACGCTTGAAGATTCGTCTGATGATATTGCGCGATTTAGAGTGGATAAGGGCATAGGAACAGATGGAATCGAACTGTCTACGACAGGCATAGGGGAATTTGAAACCGAAGATGTTGAATGATGTGTAGAATTTGAAAACTTTCTATCGGATACGCTAGATTTTTCTTGAGTCTTCCTGGAAATACTCGATGAGAAAATTGATTCAATTATTTTTGCAGCAGAGGCCTTTCCAAGGCCTGGATAGGATTCGATAGAGAATATTTGCCGCTGAATTAGTTGAGTCCACTTTTCTTTTTCTTTGCCGCCTTTTTGAGAATCTTCATTGGCAAGTCTAATGTAATCTCGTAAATTGGCAATTTGTTCATCGATTTGAATATCTGTACAAACATATTCAGATACAGATCGAGCAGTTGCTCTTGATCCTAGATCTATTGTTAGATTACTACTGAATTGGTGCAGAAGTGTTGGTCGAATTGACATGAGATTATGCCTTGCATTCTTTTAGGGTTCTTCTTGTATCAAATAATAAGGGCCTCGGATGCCGAGAATCGCGTCCTCAGTAACGTAGACGGGGTCAGTCCACTCTATCCAAGGACCAGGCCTACATTCAATACTGACGCCTCGCTTTTGCTGATATTTCTTATTTGTATCGACAATCCAATGGTTCGATTGACCCTCGGTCCTATGTTCAGTAATTTTAACTTGCCCGGGATGTCCATCGAAGTCTTCAACGGTTAGATAAGCCGTACCCCGTGTCTTCCCAAAACCAAAATCTTCCCCGTGAGTAGGCTTAAATACTACTGGACGGTCATTCAGCATAACCTCTCCTGAAACGGGATGAGCGATAGTAAAGTCACCTCGACCATCTTTTTTCGTTATCGAGGCAATTTTTTGAGCTGTTAAATCAAGCACCGCAGTTCCATCGTAACTTTTAGTACGAGTAGAATGATTATAGCGCGTAAACTGGTGAATCCTTTCATCTTTGTCTGCAAATCCACTAAGAAGTCCATCTTTATCTTCAAACTTTAGACCTCTTGGCAGCTCTCTCCTAATCGGATCATTAGAAATAGTTGCCGGCACTCTTTCGGTGTTGTAATCGTAAAGACGACTATACGTTGGATAGAAGCAAGAGAAAGTAAGTAGAAACCAGTGAGCAATTGCTTCAAAGCAAGATAGAGAAACGTTGTTTATTTTTTTTTCAACAATCCGTTCTAGACAGCCTGAAATCTGAGGCGCTCTCGGGTCTTGAAGAAAAGGATAGTTAATTGGTGGTAGACCCATATTCATTCCTTGTTTTCTTAGAGAGCTTCTTATTTTAAATAATATCACCTTAGAAGTCGAGAATTGCTTCTTCAGTAACATAGAGGGCATTCAAGATATCTTCCTGAAGTATTCGTTTAAACTTACGATAATTTCTAAAAAATATTTGTATGGCCATTTAACAGTTTCTATTCATGAAAGGAGATATCATATTTGTTCAGAAGAAAGTATTGAAGACTTATAGATTTAGTTTTTCGGTGAGGAATGACGGGTTAAGAAGCCTCGCTCTCGAAAAGAAGGCAAAGAAGTATCACTTCCTATCTATGAAGCTCTCGGGGGCAAATCGAAATTTTTGACAGAGCTTTTACAAAAGACTTTGAGCGGGATTTCAACGAGAGACTATGGAGGAAATGAGGCGCCCCCAACTAGCGGCGTTTATGCATTGGCTTGAAGCTTAGCCCTCCTTAAGCTTGCTTTCATCAGAGCAGAAGCAGCAGAAAAAAACAATAGAACTTCTTTCAAAATTCGCTTTGATTGGGAAAATGAGCAATTTTTGAGCAGATTTTTTGATAAATGTCGAAAAATTTACCAAAAAAGATGCCAAAAAAGGCCATTTTGGAGAGGCCTTATTTCCAAGAACAGGGAAAAGTCAGTCTGGACCGGATTGATCCCAAGCTAAAAGGGGCGGTGGTCACAATCCTACAGAGGGAAGAATGCTGTGGGTTTAGACCGCTGATTTGGCAGGTAAAATGATTTACTTTATCCGAAGGACGCGAGAAAACTCGGTCCTTCAGGGCCGAGATGAATCGCGCCTAA
>CAZFWE010000017.1:0-12430 GCA_964522685.1 uncultured bacterium
CGATCCGCCGCGCGATCGATTCTCTCAAAGATGGAACCTTTGCGGAAACTCCCGAAGAAATCGCCGCATTTGCAGCTATCCACTACGCCCTTGTCGAAAGCGGCCTAAACTCAGACACCTTCAGAGTCCTCAAAGACCTCCGAGCCTATTATGAGACGCAAAAAAAAGTAGAAGATCTCTTCGTGCAACCTCTTCTTTGGGCTGAAACAGCAATCCATAATATCGCCTCGATGGGCCTTTTTTCCACCGACGAATCGATCCGCCGCTACGCCAAGGAGATTTGGAACATCGTCCCCTGCCCTCCCGACCCGGCGATCCTCGCCAAGACGCTTACAGCCTATTCTGAGCACGACCGCTGCAAGATCATCCCCCGAGAGAGCATCGGTTAGAAAAAAAGTTCTTTGTCAAAAATTCATTGGATCGAGTACAAATTGAACCGATTATGTTGACCATTGCTCGCCTTTTTGGCAAATCTCCTTTTGCTCCGCTGAAAAATCATATGGAGAAAGTGGCGAATTGCATTGAACAGCTTTCAAAATTATTCCAAGCTTTCCTCAACGGAGATTTGTCGACGATCGAAGCGTGTGCAAATCTGATCTCTAAGCTCAAATATGAAGCAGACCTGACAAAAGATGATATCTGGAACCATCTTCCCAAAAGTCTTTTTTTACCCATCGATCGAGGATCTCTTCTCGAAATCCTCTCCTTGCAAGACCAGCTCGCTGATCAAACCGAATCGATCGCTCATCTCGCAGCAATAAGGCCGATCATTTTTGCCAAAGAAATCAAGGAGCAGTTTTCTCTCCTTTGCCACAAAAATCTCGAAGCGTTCCGCCTCATGCGCGACGTGATCAAAGAACTCGATGAACTGCTTGAAACCTCTTTTGGGGGGATTGAAGCAGAAAAAGTTAAGGGGATGGTGGAACAGATCGCAGTTCTCAACTATGAAAACGATCTTCAACAACGACAGTTATTAAAAATCCTCTACCAAAAAGACGATCTCTCGTATCCTTTCTTTCATCTAATGACAAAATTAATTGAAGAGATTGGCTGCCTTTCCTGCCTATCTAAAAAATTGGGACTCCGCGTCCGCATGCTGCTCGAGCTCAAATAACATATGGGTTGGCTATTTGTAACCACTCTTTTGTTAGGGTTTTACATGGCATGGAATATCGGTGCAAACGACGTGGCCAATGCGATGGGCACTTCCGTCGGCTCAAAAGCGCTTACCTTGAAACGGGCCGTTTTCTTGGCTGCGATTTTGGAGTTTTCAGGGGCTTTTTTCGTCGGTTCGAGCGTCTCCGAGACGATCCAACACGGGATCGTAACTCCCCAAATTTTCGAGAACGACCCGATGATCTTCGTCCTTGGCATGATGGGTTCTCTCCTCGCGACAGGAATTCTTTTGCAGATTGCCTCCTATTTCGGATTGCCAATCTCAACGACACATGCGATTGTCGGAGCCGTCCTAGGTTTTGGCATTTGCCTCGGCGGCGTAGAAGCGGTGCAATGGGGCGAAGTTGCGGAAATCGCTCTAAGCTGGGTTTTATCGCCTCTTTTAAGCGGTGTCATCTCGTACTTCATCTTCCTTTTGGTCCAGCGAAAAATTCTCTACGCGTTTGATCCCTTAGCGGCCGCTCGTAAGTGGAGACCTCTTCTTGTTTTTTTGTGTTTTCTCATCGCATCGATGAGTTTTCTCTATCATGGCCTCAAGCACCTCGATCTCGATCTTTCCTTTGCTCACGCGCTATTTTTCTCCTCTTTGATCGGAGGCTTCGCCGCTTTGCTAAGCCAAGGGTTATTCATCCTTCGGACTTCGCAAATTCAAACGGTTCAATTCGATGGATTCCATCCTTTCCAAGCGGTGAGTCTTGAAAAGGCGCTTCACCACATGCAAAAAGTCCAACGGACGAACCAAGACGGCCGGTTCGGAGAAAAGATCACCGATGTTCTTTCAGAAATGAGAAATCTGCATGAAATCGTTAAAAAAAATACGCAATATTCCCAAGCGACCGCTCAATATTCTGGCGTCGAGAAGATGTTTGTCTATCTTCAAATTTTAAGCGCGTGCCTCGTCGCTTTTGCGCATGGAGCTAATGACGTCGCAAACGCGATTGGGCCTGTGGCTGCAGTTATGAGCGTCCTCAAAACCAATTCTCTTGGAGGCCACTCCCCTATTCCCTCCTGGCTTTTGGCTCTCGGTGGTGGCGGAATCGTCCTAGGGCTGGCCACTTGGGGCTGGCGGGTCATCGAAACAATCGGCAAAAAGATCACAGAACTCACTCCAACTCGCGGTTTCTGCGCAGAATTCGGCGCTGCCTTCACGATTCTTTTTGCCTCCAAGCTCGGACTTCCAATCTCAACGACACACGCGCTTGTCGGAGCCGTCTTCGGCGTCGGTATGGCGCGAGGAATCCAGGCGCTGAATCTCCAAATGCTAAAAGACATCGTGATTTCCTGGGTGGTGACGATCCCGTTTTGCGCAATTCTCAGCATTGCCTCCTTCTACCTACTCCGCTATATCTACCAATTCACTAGTGCTCAACCTTAAAAATTTTTCCCACCTCCACTTTTAATTCCTCGGATGCTATAAATGAGGGAAGGACTCTCTGGATTGGATATGATCAAAGCCACACTTAAAATTTTCTCACTGCTCTGTTTGCTTTTTCTCGTCGGCTGTGCCGCAAACGACTCGATCGTCAATAACATCGATGAACGAGAAGCCAATGAAATCGTCGTCTACCTCGCCTCGAAAGGAATCCCTGTGCAAAAAGTCGCGGTTCCAGTCCAAGCAGGCGGAGCGGGCCCCACTAACCAATTCAATATCTCGGTGGCCACTGAACAAGCGACCGATGCAATGTCCCTTTTGAATCGGGTTGGACTCCCGCGCGTTCAAGGGACCAATCTTCTCACCCTATTCGCTAAATCTGGATTGATGTCCACCGACCGAGAAGAGACGATCCGTTATCAGGCGGGATTGGCCGAAGAATTGAAAAATACGATTTTGAAGATCGATGGCGTCCTTGACGCAAACGTACAAATTTCATTCCCCCCTGAAGCAACGGGGGTTCCCGGCGTAGTCATTCCCAAAATAACAGCCGCAGTCTATATCAAACATCTGGGAGTTCTCGAAGATCCCAATATGCATTTGGAAACGAAAATCAAACGACTTGTTTCAAGCAGCATCAATGGGCTGGCATTCGAAGATGTTTCGGTCATCTCCGACCGCTCTCGCATTGCTGATATCCAGTTGACGATGGCAGGCGAACCGATCAGCTCTCGTTCTCTACAGGAAAATTATGTGAGCATCTGGTCAATTGTGATGACAAAAAGCTCTCTTGCCCGTTTTCGCTTTCTCTTCTTCCTATTGATTCTTTTGAACCTCGTTTTTGCAGCGGGATTGGGATGGCTTGTCTACAAATTTTATCCAGAACTTCTCAAGAAAAAGAAACCGGAAGAGCCGGCTTTGCCTCCACCGGGAGTTTAACGATTGAAACGAAAAAGCGAGCTAGTATTAAAGGCACACCTCAATCGGTGTTCACCCGAAGAAAAGGAAACCTTGCTCCGCTTTCTGCCGGAAAGTGAACGGCTTTATCTCTCGGAACTACCAGACACCCAAGAGGAAGAGCTTCCCAAAGAAACCTTCTTTGCATCCCTGCTGGAAAAAGTCCACTGGTCGTGGCTACTGCCCACGCTTAAGACCTTTTCAGAAAGGGAACAACGCCTTTTTTTATCCGTTCTCAACTCCTACGCAGCAGAGCAACTGAAGACCGCTTTATCTTTGAAGGGCGCTAATGAAGAGATCACTGAAACAGCAAAAGGCTTTTTAAGAGAGCAGCTCCTCCATAGCCTCGATGCACCTCCCGATGGGCTTCTCCCCCTTGAATATCTACCCGTGTCTCCCTTGAACCGTCTATTGGCTTTCACGAAAAAAGAGCTCATCCGCCTCATCGATTCTCTTGCTCTCTACGATCTTGCTCAAGAGGTTCGGCAAATTGTAGAGACAAAAATCCTCAAGAGAATTTACAGTCTTCTTTCAGAGGAACAAAAAACCATCCTTAAGCAAATCACCCTCCACAAGGAATTGAATCCTGTACCGAAACTCGGGATTGAAAAATGGGAAGGAACGGAAGAGGCTCTCCGAGTCCTACTCCATCGACGTGGCCTGATACGCTTTGCCGTCGCCCTTTCAGGGCAAGACTCGGATCTGATTTGGATGATCTGCCATCGATTGGATATCGGGCGAGGGGGAACTCTCTTTAGATGTTGCAGCAAGGAAAAAAGAACTGGCGAGAGTGAATCCCATGAAGCTGATGATCTCTTTCAAGAAAAGAGACACCCAGCTTCGGACGCAGTGCAGCGCCAAATTGAAGAACTATTGAGTCTATTATTATGAGTAAATATTTCACATTGATTTCCGGCAAAGAAGTTCGCTCCTCTTCGAATAAAAAAGTGATTCCGAGCGGAGAGTTCAGCACACTGCAAGAAGCGGCGGAAATTCTTGCGGCCGTTCAAAAAGAGGCGTTGGAATATAAAAAATCGGTCGTAGCCGAAGCCGAGAAGATTAAAGAATCGGCATTCCAGGAGGGGTTTCAAGAAGCTCTTGCCTCCTTAAACAAGCATCTGCTTCTACTCGATGATGAGCTGAAAAAACTCCGAGAAGACATCCAAAAAAAACTCCTGCCGCTCGCCATCTCCGCAGCTAGGAAAATCATGGGCGAGGAGTTAAAGCTTCATCCCGAGCGGATCGTCGACATTGTGATGAACTCACTCAAACCGATGACTCAGCACCGTAAAGTGATCATTTATGTAAATAAATCCGATCTCGATTCATTAGAAGCGTCCAAGTCCAAAATAAAAGAAATCTTCGAGCATTTGGAAAGTTTATCCATTCAAGAGAGAAGCGATATTGAACCGGGCGGATGCATTATCGAAACAGAAGCGGGGATCATCAACGCCCAGCTAGAAAACCAGTGGCGCTCTCTAGAAATCGCATTTGAATCCTTTATGAAAAAATAATGAACAAAATTTTTCTTTTTTTCCTTTTTTTTGCAAGCCAGCTCTTTAGCCAGGGAATTCCCCAAACCCCAGCACAAGCTGCCGCCGCTCTCGTACAGCAACAGCAACTCCAAGCGCCGCCGACGGGCCAAGTGCAGCCGATCGACCAGGGAGAAGGGGGAATGAACCCCGCTATGATCAGCAAACTCGGCGTTCTCGCTGGCCTTTCTTTGCTCCCCTTCGCAATCATGCTGCTCACCTCTTTTACCAAAATCGTCGTCGTCTTATCCCTTCTCCGCAATGCGCTAGGAGTACAACAAACTCCGCCGAATCAGGTTCTCAACGGAATCGCACTCCTCATAACAATCTATGTGATGTTCCCGACCGCGATGAAAATGTATCAAGCGTCGGAAAAAGTCTGGGCAAATGCTCCCGCCACCATGTTTTCTTCAGAAGCAGCTGGATTCGTCGTTGAAGTGGTCGATGAAGCAAAAGAGCCCCTTCGAGACTTTCTCCAAAGAAACTGTTCAGGCAAACACATGAACAGCTTTTACAAGCTTGCCTACAGAATGTTTCCGGATCCTTATAAAGAAGGATTGAAACCGAACGACTTTATTATCCTCATCCCCTCTTTCATCACGAGCCAACTCAAGAGCGCTTTTGAAATCGGCGTACTTATTTACTTGCCATTTTTTGTAATCGATCTCGTGGTTTCCAATATCTTGCTAGCAATGGGGATGATGATGCTTTCGCCATTGACCATCGCCCTTCCGATCAAGCTTTTGCTCATCGTAATGGTAGATGGATGGACCGTGCTCGTCCAAGGCTTAGCCATGACATTTAGGTAGGTAATTGATGTTTGCAAATGAAATTTACCAATTATCCTACCAGGCCCTGATCCTCATCCTCCTGCTTTCAGGGCCCCCGATCATCATCAGTATGGTCCTCGGGCTTCTCGTTGCAATTTTCCAGGCAGCAACCCAGATCCAAGAGCAAACCCTTTCCTTCACTGTCAAACTATTCGCAACCATTTTCACGATTATCTTTCTCGGCGGGTGGATCGGCGGCGAAATCATGGGATTCACAACCTCAATTTTCAATAGCATTCCCAAAATGGTACCGTGATGAACTCTGTGACGGCAACAGACAGTTATGCGAATCTTTTGCTTTCGCTTCCCCAACTGAAGCCAGCCACAGTCCTTTCGGTGTTCTTTCTCACTCTGGCCCGGATTTTGCCGATCATGGTGCAAGCTCCCTTTCTTGGCGCTAAGAATCTACCGATGCTCGTCCGGATGATGTTCTCCGTAGCCCTTGTGGCGATCTTTTTGCCTCAAAACCTTTTGGCCGTCACGCGAGAAATCCCTTACGGCATGCCTTGGATTGGGCTGATGTGCAAAGAGCTCCTCATTGGCGTCTGCCTCGGCTTTCTCTCCTCTGCCCCTTTCTTCATTGCTCAAATGGCGGGAACTCTGATCGAACATTCGCGCGGCGCATCCTCCCTTCAAATCAGCGACCCGACAACACAGGCGCAAACCAGCCCAATCGGGCTCCTTTTCAACTATGCGCTGATCGCCATCTTTTTCGTCCTTGGAGGCCCCTTCCTCTTTTTCGATGGCCTGGCAGAATCCTATCAGATGATTCCTGTCGACAAGATGTTCAACGAGTCTTTCTTCAATATCAACCAACCCTACTGGAAACTGGCATTCGACTTCGGCGACCATGCCATGACCCTTTGCGTGCAATTAGCGGCTCCCGCCTTGATTGGGATCTTGCTCACCGATATGTTCTTGGGGATTGCCAACCGGTTAGCCCCGCAAGTCCAAATCGTCTTCCTCGGTGTTTCCCTCAAATCCTGGGTTGGCATCGCTCTTTTGACCGCTTCTTGGGTCTTAGTCATCCAAGTGATGGGAAAAGAGTCCATCAACTGGATAAAAACGCTCAATCAGCTGATCCAAGGTGCGAGGAGTTCTATCTCGCAGTGAATATCCACATCCACCCAAACACCGAGTTTATTCTAGGGGCCGATCTTTCCAATTCGATGATCGCCTTCTGTCGAAAACTGGGCTTGAAACCAATCATTATTTGCGATAAAACCGTAGAACCAATAGCCAAGAAACTCAATCTAGAGCTCTTGACATTTCCGGGAGGCGAGGCATCGAAAACCCGCGAGATGAAACAAAGGCTCGAAGATGAGCTTCTCTCTCGGAAAATGGGGCGCGATACCGTCATAATCGCCCTTGGCGGTGGCGTGACGACCGATCTAGTCGGTTTTTTGGCCTCGACCTATATGCGTGGGGTGCCCCTCATTTTAGCACCAACGACGCTCCTTGCGATGGTCGATGCTGCCATCGGCGGTAAGACGAGTATCGATACGCCGCACGGCAAAAATCTGATCGGGACGTTTTATTCTCCGAAGGCGATTTTCGCAAGTATGAACTCCTTAAAAACATTGCCGGAAAAAGAGTGGCTCAACGGCCTAGCGGAAATCTGGAAAGTAGCTCTTATTGCCGACTCCACCCTTTGGCGATTAAAAGATTGGCGCACCCATCTGCCTCAAACGATTGAAAAGGCAGCGCGGGTAAAAATCGCTTGCATCGAAAAGGACTTCACCGAACGGGGACTCCGAAGGATCTTAAATTTCGGCCATACGGTAGGCCATGCTATCGAGGCAATCGCACATTATCAAATCGGGCATGGAGAAGCTGTCGCCTTGGGAACCGTCGTAGAAAGTTCTTTGAGCCATCAGTTGGGATACTTGTCCAAATCGGAACTAGAAGAGATCCAAATGCGCTATAAAGAAGCCGGATTTTCTCTGAAATTGCCCTTGCAATACGACCGGAAACAGTTCCTAGAAGCGATCTCTTACGACAAGAAGAAGCTGAACGGCGCCATCCGTTTTGTCCTGATCGACAAAATCGGCCATGCGATGCCATTCGATGGCCACTATTGCAGACCTATTTCAGAATCAGAACTGGATACTCTTCTCGACTGGATGGAAAAACATCATGGCTAATAAAAAAAACCGCTTAATTCAAACTCTTGTTTAAAGAAACCGCTTCTTTATCTTATTGATTTTAGAAATGGCATCGGCAATATTTTTAGGAAGAGAAGACGCATGCTCGGGCGTAGGCTTCTGAGATACTCGTTCCAAAAGTTTTAGATTCGAAGCCTTTCATCCTCTGTAAAGAGAATAGATAATGCAAGCTTGGTTTCTCGATGCTCAAATACCAGGTCGCACTCTCATACCGTTGCCTTCCACAGAAAATCACGTATGAAAGACAACAGCCTCCGGATGGGACCGCAGATAGTTAACAGCGTCCGGGGGTCTAATCATGGGAGGCAGACGGGGTAATTTGATCTCTATCTTTCCCTTTAGTAATCGTTTTAAGGACCAGCTCAAACAATTGTCGCACTCTGCAATTCTGCCCAAGCGGTTTACAAGGGGTCTGCCGAAAAAAATGCCACCACCCACAATAGTCAATGCTTGACTTGCCGGTAAAGTAGCAGCAATGGCAACTGTAGCAGCGGATGTAACACCCAGGTAAACAGCGGTGAGGAACAAAAATTTAAAAACGGCTAAGCCTGCTCTAGCAGCTCTAATCACTCTACCTACTTCAACAGCTCTTCCGGCCCTCATCCCTCTAGCAAGAGCTCTAGCAGCAGCCCTCGCAGCCCTTACAGTAGCTTCATTGCTCAGCATCTGAACTGTGTTCCTAGTAGAGAGGATAATTGGCGGCCCTGCAATAAGGGTGCCGATAACACCAGCTACACCGATGCCGATACCGGTGGCGTGCAGAGATATTGCGGCGACATCTCTATTCTGTGCAAATCTAACATATGTGGGAGCTTCTGCTGCTTCTTTAATGGGACGAAGCATTCTTTCTACAAGATCTTTCGTTCTAGGCCATGTTGGCCCAATGTATAGCGATTCGAGTGTTATCCGCATATTCGCACTATCGCGAATTTCTACCCTGGCTTCATCAGAATTCCTTCCTGGGTCTGGTATTCTCGGATCTTTATTAAGCGTGGTGATATGAGCATATTTCAGGAAGCGATGACCTTCTGTCACACCTTCATAACCGATCATCGCATGACCAGCCTCTGACCCGCACCCAACTCCAGGATATTCAACGCTCCTTCCCTTGGTGCTAACCAAGGTGAGAGCCCAGTTCTGCTCATCCAATAGGATATCTCTATCGAACAGACTCACGTGTCTTAAAGCTACAGACTGAATTCTGTTGGTGGCATCACAGGCTAATACTGGCCTGAACCGTTTAGCATAGGAATCAAATTCGCGGAGATCTCTCTCTAAAAATGTTTTTGTTGCTACACACTCAGCATTTGCCTCAAAATGCTCGATTGCCCCGCTGGCCGGATGGAACACCCCCCAGTGAGCGCCGATAACTGTCTGTGCTAACTGGCCATTGACAATTTGATCCCGAATGCGGCCAAATAACGCAACTTGTAAATTCGCAGGCCTATGCTGGCCGTTGCTAAACATCAATGGAGCATCGGTGAAATATACTGGTAAAAACGAAGTGGTATCCACCTCATTATGAAGACTGATATGAATGATGTCCCGAAATCTACTAGCAAGAGCGCCTGGAGGGGGCAGCCCGCGCAGCTCATTACGCATATAATAAGTCACTAGAGATCTATAGGCGACAAGAGATACAGGCTGATCTCTCAGTTCGTAATGTTCGCTATTCCTTCTTTTAATTGAGAATTTTAATCCTTCATCATCTCCATAGAGGGACACTTCTCTTCCCCCAACATCCCAGTTTGCAAAGGTCTCTATCGCTAGAACTGGTGGCAATCCTGGAATCCATACAGGCTGAGCGCGCATACATCCTTCTTTTGTTTAGAAGTGTAGAAATGAGGAGCCATTTTAGCATCAGCTGAGTTTCGATAGGAAGAAAAAATTTAAATTGCATAAAAAGACTGTTGGTGTAAGCTAGCTAACTTCACTTCACCAAAGGAGGATATTATGGCCGTAGCACCAATACCAGCCGACTTGATACAACGGTTGCAATGCCCTCTTTCTTACGAGGTAATGGAAAACCCAGTAACGGGAAACGCAGATTGCAGGCATACCTTCGAAAGAATCTGGATCGAACAGTGGCTAAATGAACACCAAACCTGTCCTATGTGCAGAAAAGCTTTAACAATAGCTAATCTGCAACCAAACGCCATAATAAGAAGAGCTTGCCAAATTGCAAATAGAGGCGAGTCTGTCAATGAGGCGGATATGACCTTTCTCCGAGAGGCTGTAGCAACTTTGGACGTTCATCCGTTGACTAGAGAGGAATTACGCCCTATTCATGAAAGAATCCTAGTAACATTAAAAGCTGCTGGACAAGTAGCTGGAGCAACTACAAGGGCAGCTACCGATTATATGTACAATTTCTTCTAGAGTGACTTTGGATATGTTCAAATAGAAAGATCTAGAAAATCCCTTATCTTAATTTAAACAAGACCCGACCTCCCCTCTTTTTCTACAGGCCAGGCGATGAAAAGTGTCACCTCCGCCAAGCGTAGTAAGTGGCAGGGAAGCCTTACGGCAAGACCGAATATGTGCAACTCATAATTTTGCCTGTTGCTTTGCAAGCTCAGGTGATGCTTTAGGGCTCATCAGTATGGGGGCAACGACTGAATACAATCTCACATCAGCTGGATCCCGCGTAATGACCGTAAACTGTTCTCCTGTTGTCGTGATCTTGAGAAACGGGTGATCCATTGCAGCGCTGTTAAATTCACGCGGAGAGGAGCCATTGGATGGAGTAAAAGTGATTTTCCATTTTCCAATCGGGTATGAAAATATTCTGGACTGGCCCCACTCTAATCTTTGTGGTAGAGTGCGCTCCCATACTACCCCTTTTTGGACATATCGATATTCATCAAAACGGATCCTAAAACGCAACTGCCCGGATCTTTGCTGGTTGCCACTACTTACATACACAGTCCTCGCTTCACAGGTGACATACTTTTCATAGATCTGAGGAGGCTGAAGGTGTGCATTTCCTTTCTTTTTCTCATCAGGCGGCACGGTGGTGGTTACCTGTGCAGTTCCCGGTACTACTTTCCATTCGGGAATTTCTCCTAGAGTTGCATCCAGACGAGCGATATGCTGAAGATTGCGTCGAGCCCCGCGGCTTGTAGAATCCATTGTTTCTAGAGGCCCAATTTTAGAGCGTTGTTCCCTCTCGATCACCGGTTTCTCATGATCAATGACTATTGAACCAGGAGTTTCTGGAAGTATTCCTATTGAGATTGGAAAACAATAAGGATTACCTTGAAAAGGCACAGACAATTTTCCAACGGCTTGTGATAATTCAGCTGAAGCAAGGATCTGGTCTGCTGGCACCTCAAATGTTAATGCAGTAAGAGCTACCTCCTTTGGCTCGTATGTACCTTGGTTTAAAAGCAGAGAAGGTTTGGAATCTGCCTGGCCTCCGTCAAAGAAATGGCCTCGAACACGGAGTCTGATAATATGTCCAGCTTCTGATGGGGCAATACAGGCGGGGGAAGTAGAGATTAGCTGAGGTCGGTTGTCTGCGAGGGGCATTGTAGCAGCTATCACTTGCCCTTGATCGAGGTAAAATGAAAATTTGGAAGAGATGGTAGCTTCTAAATCTTTGAGAGAGGAGTCAGCTTCTGCGAATCTATTGCGAACAACTTGACTTACCTTTTCGACTGTTTTGTCTAAGCTATCAGCATAAGCAACCTTCAAAGAAGAGATAAGCATCTCTGCTCGTTCTGCTCCTTCCATGAGAGTGTGAGACCCGGCCTCCCTAGCTATTGAAACAACCCGTATAGCTCGCTGTTCCAGTTCTTCCATCTTGCTTCCCAAGGTCCAAAGCGGGACTATTCCCGTCGCAGCATTTGCAGTAGCACTTATTATTGGTAATGCCATGATCTCTTCCTTAAATTAAAATAGGGCGGGGTTAACATGCCCGTCGGAGAATGTTGGTTCAATAGGAACATGCATTAGAAATTTACAGTGCCTTCCGTATCGAATCTCATTGTCTTTTTTCATAAGGTAATAATTATAATTTGCACTATGCAAAGAATGCAAGTGACCTTCTTGTTCATCACCCTCTTAGACAACTTGATTGCAGAACTCCCAGAAGACCTAGCCCATGATTAGTGGCACTCCATGAATATGAAATCAGCGGCTCTACAATAGCCCATTCATTATCTGCGAGACTCTCAAATTTTCCAAAACCGTAACTCCTTTATTTTTAAGGACAAAATGGCGTCATGTAAGGATTTTATTGATCAACAAAAGAGAGGCTAATAAACTAAATCCACCTCCCTAAGGATTAGATGGAAGCACATACATTTTTAATTCAACTTGTTCTAATTCTGTTTTCTGCAAGGATAGTCGGTGAAATTGCTGCCTACTTTAAAGCTCCCTCAGTCATTGGCGAGC